>DXCY01000253.1 GCA_019115725.1 Candidatus Luteimonas excrementigallinarum | reverse complement strand
ATCCGCCGCCGGGCGGCCCATTCCCCGGGTTCATCCCCGGAAATGCAAACGGCGGGCCCAGGCCCGCCGTTTTGCCGTCCGCGCCACGGCTCGGCGCGGCAGCATCAGTGCGATGAGATCAGCGTTCCAGGTACTGGAGCTTGTCCGGCTTGCCTTCCCATTCCTTGGCGTCGGCAGGGCCGTCCTTGCGCTCGGTGATCACCGGCCACTCCTGCGAGAGCTCGGCGTTCAGCGGGATGAAGTGTTCCTGCCCGGCCGGCACGTCGTCTTCGGGGTAGATGGCGCCGATCGGGCACTCCGGCTCGCACAGGGTGCAGTCGATGCATTCATCGGGATCGATGACCAGGAAATTCGGGCCTTCATGGAAACAGTCAACCGGACACACCTCCACGCAGTCGGTGTATTTGCACTTGATGCAGTTCTCGGTAACGACGAAAGCCATTGCAGTTCGGATCCCTGATGTACTGGCACTATTGTAGGACAGCGCGGCGCGGGTCCGGATACAGACAGCCCGGCCGGAGCCGGGCTGTTGCGCCCGGTCCGCGCTGAGGGGCGAACCGGTTGCGGGCTGTCCCGCGCGATATGGCGCTCCCTACGGGAATCGAACCCGTGTTTCAGCCTTGAGAGGGCCGCGTCCTGGACCGCTAGACGAAGGGAGCGGAGCTGGGGCTGGGCCCCGGTCGGCATTATATGCCGCTGCCGGCCTGAGAGCCATGCAGCTTGCTAGTATAGCAGGCTTTCCGTCAAACCAAGTCTTGATGCCAATCCAGAACGCACCGGCGATTCCACAGCTGCGCAGCATTGCCCGCGACAGCCATCCCATCTCCCGCAAGGACATCAGTCCCAACGCTTTGCGCGTGCTTTACCGGCTGAAGGAGGGGGGGCATGAGGCCTACCTGGTGGGCGGCGCGGTGCGCGACCTGCTGGCCGGGATCAAGCCCAAGGATTTCGACGTGGCTACCGATGCCACCCCGGAGCAGGTAAAGGCGCTGTTCCGCAATTGCCGGCTGATCGGCCGCCGGTTCCGCCTGGCGCACGTGCTGTTTGGCCGCGAGATCATCGAGGTGGCCACCTTCCGCTCCAATTCCGACGACGGCAGCGGCGACCGCCAGCAGCATGAGGACGGCATGCTGCTGCGGGACAATATCTACGGCACGATCGAGGAAGACGCGGTCAGGCGCGATTTCACCGCCAACGCCCTGTATTACACGATCGAGGACTTCTCGGTCCGCGATTACGTGGGCGGCTTTGAAGACGTGCAGGCCCGGGTGCTGCGCCTGATTGGCGACCCGGAGCTGCGCTACCGGGAGGATCCGGTGCGCATGCTGCGCGCGGTGCGGCTGGCGGCCAAGCTTGATTTTGAAATCGAGCGCGGAACGGCGGCGCCGATCCCGCGCCTGGCCGGACTGCTGGCCGAGGCCGCGCCGGCGCGGCTGTTCGAGGAGTGCCTGAAGCTGTTCCTCTCCGGCCACGCCGTGCGCAGCTTCGAGGGCCTGGAGCGGCTCGGATTACTGGCCGCGCTGTTTCCCGAGTCGGCTTCGGCGCTGGCGGCCAACCGCAGCGGTGCGCTGCGGCGGATGGTGATCGCCGGGCTGAAGAACACCGACGCGCGGGTGGCGGCGGAAGAGCCGGTGTCCCCGGCCTTCCTGTTCGCCCTGCTGTTGTGGCCGGCCTATTGCCGCGCGCTGATGGCCCTGCAGGCCCAGGATGTGCAGCCGGTGGAAGCGCAGCGACGTGCGGCTGACCGGGTCACCGTGCACCAGCTGTCCACCGTGGCCCTGCCGCGGCGGTTCTCGCTGCCGATGCAGGAAATCTGGCTGCTGCAGACGCGCTTCCCGCTGCGCCAGCGCAAGCGGGTGATGCGCACGCTTGCGCATCCGCGATTCCGTGCCGCGTTCGACTTCCTGATGCTGCGCCAGAGTGCTTCCAGCGAACATGCCGAGGACGTGGCCTTCTGGCGAGAGGCCCAGCAGGATCCCGACCTGGCGATCGCCGCCCATCCGCCGCAGGAGGACAGCGCCGAAGCGCGCCGGCCGCGCCGCCGGCGTCGTCGGCGCACGGCCAGCAGCTGATGACTGCACCGGTGGTTGCCGTGGTCGGTCTGGGCGGCAACGTTGGCGACAGCGTGCTGACGATCCAGCAGGCCTTCCGTGCCTTGCAGGCGCTGCCGCAGTCCACGCTGCAGGGCACTTCGTCGCTATACCGCACGCCCGCCTGGGGCGTGGAGGACCAGGCCGATTTCATCAATGCCGCTGCCGCGGTCCGCACGACCCTGGCGCCGCAGGTCCTGCTGGATGCGCTGCTGGGGATCGAGCGTGATTTCGGTCGGGTCCGCGCGGCGGACGGCAGCGACCGCTGGGGCCCGCGGACACTGGACCTGGACCTGCTGCTGTACGGCGAGGCGGTGGTTGATGTGCCTGGCATGCAGGTGCCGCATCCGCGCCTGCATGAGCGTGCCTTCGCCCTGGTTCCGCTGCTGGATGTGCTGCCGGATGCGCGGATTCCCGGTGTTGGCAGTGCGCGTGCGGCGCTGGAACTGCTGGATGCGGGCGATATCCAGCGGTTTCCGGGCTGACAGTTGCGCGCCCGGCGCGTTGTTGCCTTCAAGTGGCAACCTGCGCGGGCCATACTAGTGGGATGAATACTCCCACGCGCCCCGTTACCGTCCCCGATCTCATCGCCGCCCGCCAGGAAGGGCGCAAGCTCACCATGCTGACCGTCTATGACGCCGGCTTTGCCCGTACGCTGGATGCGAACGGCATCGACCTGGTGCTGGTGGGTGATTCCCTGGGCATGGTGGTGCAGGGGCTGGATTCCACCCTGCCGGTGACCGTGGATGACACCGTGTATCACACCCGCTGCGTGGCCCGCGGGCTGAAGCGCGCGTTGCTGGTGTCGGATCTGCCGTTCCAGGCCGATGCCACCCCGGAGCGCGCGCTGGATGCGTCCACCCGGCTGCTGCAGGCCGGCGCCGGCATGGTCAAGCTGGAAGGTGCCGGACACAAGCTGGAAACAATTGCCTACCTGGTCGAGCGCGAGATCCCGGTCTGTGCGCACCTGGGCCTGACCCCGCAGTCGGTGCTGCGTTTTGGCGGCTTCAAGGTGCAGGGCCGGGGCGAAACCGCCGCCGAGCGGCTGATGGCCGAGGCTCGCGCGGTGGCCGAGGCGGGCGCCGCGCTGCTGGTGCTGGAGGGCGTGCCGGCGGAAGTAGCCACCCGCATCACCGCGGAGAGCGCGATTCCCACCATCGGTATCGGTGCCGGCCCAGGCTGCGATGGCCAGGTGCTGGTGCTCCACGACATGCTGGGCCTGGATTCCGGGCAGCGGCGGCCGAAGTTCGTGAAGGACTTCCTGGCCGAGGGCGGTTCGGTGGCGGGGGCCGTGCAGGCCTACGTACAGGCGGTGCGGGACGGGTCGTTCCCCGACGCCGCACATTCGTACAGCTGAGCGATCGGGAATCCTCACCATGGCCAGTATCGAGACGATCACCGCGCTGGAGGGGCTGCGCCAGCGCGTAGCGGGCTGGAAGCGCGAGGGCTTGCGGGTCGGGTTCGTGCCCACGATGGGCAATCTGCACGCGGGACATCATTCGCTGGTGCGACTGGCCAGAGCCGAGGCCGACCGGGTGGTGGCCAGCGTGTTCGTCAATCCTACGCAGTTCGGGCCGGACGAGGATTTCGACCGCTATCCGCGCACGCCGGATGAGGACGCGGCCGGCCTGGAAGCCGCTGGCTGCGATGTGCTGTGGCTGCCTTCGGTGGAGACCATGTATCCCTTTGGTGCGGACAATGCGGTGCAGATGCGCGTACCCGGGGTGACCGACGTGCTGGAAGGGGAGCGCCGGCCCGGGCATTTCGACGGCGTGGCGACGGTGGTCTCGCGCCTGTTCAACCAGGTGCAGCCGGATGTGGCCGCGTTCGGACGCAAGGACTACCAGCAGCTGGCCGTGATCCGCTATCTGGTGCGCGACCTGGCTTTTCCCATCCGTCTGCTGGCAGGCGACACCCTGCGGGAAGCCGATGGCCTGGCGATGAGTTCGCGCAATCGCTACCTGTCTGCCGCCGAGCGCGGGCAGGCAGTGGAGATCCATCAGACGCTGCAGGCCATGCGCGAGCGCCTTGTCGGCGGCAGCCCGGCGGACGCGGTGGAAAGCATGGCCCGGCAGCGGCTGCAGGGCGCCGGTTTCGAAGTCGACTATGCCGCGGTGCGCACGCCGGAACTGGTTGCACCGGTCGACAGCGCCGGGCGGCGGGTGCTGCTGATCGCGGCGCGGCTGGGCAGCACCCGGCTGATCGACAACCTTGAATTCGAACTGGCCGGTACCTGAGCGGCCCCGGGGAGCATTGTTGCGATGCGGCAGATGGTCCCTATACTTTCCGGTTCCGTGGCTCCTTCGCCCTTTTTTTGCCGTCTCCCGGCCGCCTGACAATGCTATTGACCCTGCTGAAAGCCAAAATCCATCGCGCCTCCGTGACCCACGCCGAGCTTCACTACGAAGGATCCTGCGCGATCGACGGCCGCCTGCTCGATATCTCCGGCATTCGTGAATACGAGCGCGTGGAGATCTACAACATCAACAACGGCGAGCGCTTTGCGACCTATGCGATCCGGGCCGAGGAGGGCAGCGGGGTGATCTCGGTCAACGGCGCTGCCGCGCACAAGGCCGCGCCGGGTGATCTGGTGATCATCTGTGCCTACGGCACGTTGGACGAGGCGGACGTGGCCAAATTCAAGCCCACCCTCGTGTACGTGGATCGTGACAACCGCATGACCCACACCAACGATTCCATCCCCGCGCAGGGCGCCTGAAGGAATGCCCATGGCGCCGGACCTTGCAGGGACGCTGGCGCCACACGCAGCGCGACTGGCCGATACGCGCCTGGTTGACCTGCTGGAAGCGGATCCGGCGCGCGCGCTCGACTTTTCCCTGAAGGTTGGTCCGCTCTACGCAAGCTTTGCCAGGCAGCGCTATGACCGCCAGGCGCTGGCGGCGCTGGTGGATCTTGCCGGCCCGGCGGGAGTGGGGCTGCCGGCGGCGTTCCGCGCCCTGTTCGAGGGCGAGGAGGTCAACGCTTCCGAGCGCCGCCCGGCGCTGCACGTAGCGCTGCGGTCGTCATTGGGTACCAGTGCGGTCGCGCGGGAAGCCGTCGACTTGGCCGCTGCCGCGCGGGCTCGTATGGCCGGACTGTTGGACGAGCTGGCCCGCTCCGGCGTGACCGACATTGTCAATATCGGCGTGGGTGGTTCCGATCTGGGCCCCAGGCTGGTGGTGGACGCGCTCAGGGACTTCCACGATGGGCGGTTCCGGCTGCACTTCGTGGCCAATATGGATGGCAGCGATATCGAGACCGTCCTGGCTCAGCTTGATCCGGCGCGCACTGCCGGGATCCTGGTTTCCAAGAGCTTTGGAACCCGGGAAACCCTGCTCAACGGCGCCATCCTGCGCGATTGGCTTGGTGGGTCCGGGCCGCTCTATGCGGTGACCGCCCATCTGTCGCGGGCGCAGGAATTTGGCGTGGCCGCGGAGCGCGTGCTGCCGATGTGGGACTGGGTGGGAGGGCGCTTCTCGCTGTGGTCGGCGGTGGGGTTCTCCATCGCTTTGGCAGTGGGCATGGAGCGCTTCGAGGAGTTGCTGGCGGGCGCTGCGCAGATGGATGCCCACGCCCTGCATGCGCCGCCAGCGGCCAACCTGCCCATGCTGCACGCGCTGACCGCGATCTGGAACCGCAACGGCCTGGGCCTGCAGGCGCACGCGGTGCTGCCCTACGACCAGCGCCTGGACCTGCTGCCAGCCTATCTGCAACAGCTGGTGATGGAAAGCCTGGGCAAGTCGGTCACGGCCGACGGGTGTCCCGTACAGGGCGACACCGTGCCCATCCTCTGTGGCGGGACGGGCAGCAACGCCCAGCACAGCTTTTTCCAGGCCCTGCACCAGGGCACCCGGACGGTGTCGGCGGACTTCATCGGCGTGGTGAATCCCGCGCATCCGCATGCCGGCAGCCATGACGAGCTGCTCTCCAGCCTGCTGGCCCAGGCAGAAGCGCTGGCCCGCGGGCAGGACGATGCCGATCCGCAGAAGTTCCATCCCGGCAACCGTCCGTCCACGATGCTGCTGCTGGATGCGCTTACTCCGCATTCGCTGGGCGCCCTGATCGCCATGTACGAGCACAGCGTGTATGCCCAGTCAGTGCTGTGGGGCGTCAACGCCTTCGATCAGTGGGGGGTGGAGCTGGGCAAGCGGATTGCCGACCAGCTGCTGCCGGCGGTGCGCGGCGAGGGCGTGGGCGTGGACGATCCGGTGACCCGCGCGCTGCTGGCGGAAATCCACCGGGAGCGCGGTGCCTGACGGCATCCGGCCCCGCGCGGGTTACCCACGACTCATCGCCCGTTTGCGATAATCGCCTGATTCAGGAAGCGGGGACGGCCCCGCCACTCCATCTCGTTCCGGGGACGGCCCCAGCATTCACGGAGGCTGTCATGCCCTGGATCATCCTGTTTCTTGCCGGTCTGTTTGAAATCGCCTGGGCCATCGGCCTGAAATACACCGAAGGCTTTACCCGGCTGTGGCCGAGCCTTGGCACGCTGGCCGCCATGGGCGTGAGTTTCTATCTTCTGGCCGTGGCCATGCGCTCGCTGCCCCTGGGCACTGCCTATGCGGTCTGGGTGGGCGTGGGCGCGGTGGGTACCGCCATCCTCGGCATTTTCCTGTTCCAGGAGCCGGCCAATGCCGGGCGCCTGGTCAGCCTGGGGCTGATCGTGGCCGGTATCGTCGGCCTCAAGCTGGCGTCGGCCTGACAGCGACTGGCGCCGCCGTCCCTCAGCGGACCACCGGCGCCGGTGGCCAGGGCCAGGAGTTGAGGACCGTGCAGAACAGCCGCGCGGTCTGCTCCGCATCGTAGACCGCCGAGTGCGCCTCGGCGCCGTCCCACTCGAAGCCCGCCGCCTGCACCGCGCGGGCCAGCACGGTCTGGCCATAGGCCACGCCGCCCAGGGTCACCGTGTCGAACACGCTGAAGGGGTGGAACGGATTGCGCTTGTGGCCGCAGCGGGCCACCGTGGCGTTGAGGAAGTTGAGGTCGAAGTGGGCGTTGTGTCCCACCAGGATCGCGCGCTGACAGCCGTGCTTTTTCACCGCGTTGCGCACCGGTCCGAACACGTGGTTGAGCGCCTCGCGCTCCGGCTTGGCCAGGCGGAAGGGGTGGTCCAGGTCGATCCCGGTCACTTCCAGCGACTGGGGATCGATTTCGGTCCCTTCGGCCGGAATCACATGGGCGCTGGTGGTTTCCCCCAGCACGTAGCGGCCGTCATCATCCAGGTCGATGGGCACCGCCGCGATTTCCAGCAGTGCGTGCCGGTTCCAGTCGAACCCGCCGGTCTCCACGTCGACCACCACCGGCAGGTAGCCGCGGAAGCGGCGGGCGAGGGGGCTGGCCGGCTGCGCGGCGGAATCCTTGTCACTCATCTGTATGCCTGTCCTGGACGCACTGCGGCTCAGCCGGCGCGGCCGGCGAATTCACCGCTGGTGGTGTTCACCAGCACCCGCTCGCCGTTGGCGATGTATTCGGGCACCTGGATCTCGATGCCGGTGCTGAGCCGGGCCGGCTTGGGGCGCTTGGTGGCCGTGCCGCCTTTCAGCTCGGGCGGGGTTTCCACCACCTCCAGCGCCACGGTCTGGGGCAGCTGTATGCCGACCGGCAGCTCATCGATGATCTGCACGTGACATCCGCCCAGACCATCGGTGATGTAGCCGGCGGCCTCGCCCACGGCATCGGCGTCCAGCACGTACTGGGTGTAATCCTCGTCGTCCATGAACACGAACGCCTCGCCATCGCGGTAGGAATAGCTGGCCGCCCGGCGCGACAGCTCCACTTCGCGCAGCTCGTCATCCGCGTCGAAGTTGGCGTCGATGCGGTTGCCGCCCGGCACGCTGTACATGATGAAACGGAAGCGGACGTTGCCGCCGCGGCCCTGGGGTGAACTGCGCTCGATATCGCGGATCTGCCAGGTGCCGCCGTCGTGCTCGACCACGCTGCCCTTTTTCGCGTCGCTTGCTCTCATGCCGGTGTCCTCAGCGCGGGGCCAGGCGCACGGCGCCGTCCAGGCGGATGGTCTCGCCGTTGATGTAGCGGTTGCCCAGCAGGTAGCCCACCAGGTCGGCGAACTCCTGCGGCCGGCCCAGGCGCGACGGGAACGGGATCGACGCGCCGAGCGACTGCTGCACTTCTTCCGGCATGCCGTCGACCATCGGGGTATGGAAGATGCCCGGGGCCACCGTGTTGACGCGGATGCCGAAGCGCGAGAGTTCGCGCGCCATCGGCAGGGTCATGCCCACTACGCCGCCCTTGGAGGCGGAATAGGCGGCCTGGCCGATCTGGCCCTCATAGGCAGCCACCGAGGCGGTGTTGATGATCACGCCGCGTTCGCCGTCTTCGCCCGCATCGTTGTGCTGCATCACCGCAGCGGCGGCCTTGGCCACGTTGAAGCTGCCCACCAGGTTGACCATCACCGTGGTGGAGAACGTGGACAGCGGCATCGGGCCGTCGCGTCCCAGGACCCGGGCGGCGCCGATGATGCCGGCGCAGTTGATCGCCGCATCCAGCCCGCCGAGGAACTCCCGGGCCGCGTCCACGCTGGCGGTGACGCCTTCTTCCGAGGTCACATCGGTGCGCAGGTAGCGGACCTTGTCTTCGCCCAGCGACGCGGTGGCAGCCGCGCCCTTGTCATCGTTGACATCGAACATGGCCACCTTGCCGCCGTTGGCGACGATGTATTCAGTGACCGCCAGGCCGAGGCCGGAAACGCCGCCGGTGACGATGGCGCGGATATCGGAAAGCTGCATGGACGCTCCTGCGGGGTGCGGAAAGCCCACTATTCTAACTGTTCGGCCCCGCGGCGCCGGCGCCATCCACGTCCCGCAGCTGCGCCGCGCCGGCAGCGATGCGGCGGCTGAATTCGGCCGGATCCAGCCCCGGGGCGAACAGGAAGCCCTGGCCTACCTGCACACCCAGTTCGAGCAGGAACTGGCGCTGCGCTTCCGACTCCACGCCCTCGGCTACCAGGCCAAGTCCCAGGCTGTGGGCGATGCCGGCGATGGCCTGGCACACCGCCACGTCGGAACGGTCGCGCGGCACGCCGGAGACAAACAGCTGGCTGAGCTTGAGTCCGTGGATCGGCAGCCGGCGCAGGTAATTGAGCGCGCTGTAGCCCTCGCCGAAGTCATCGATGGTCAGCATCACTCCCAGCTCGCGCAGTTCGGCGAAGGCGTGCTGGGTGTCGGCGGAGTCCTCGATGAGGGCGCGCTCGGTGAACTCCAGTTCCAGCGCGCTGCCGGGCAGTTCGAACTCCTCCAGGATCGCCCGCGCCGTGCCGGCCAGGTCATCGCCGAGGAACTGGCGGTAGGACACGTTCACCGCCACCCGCACGATCCCGTGTCCGGCATCGCGCCATGCGGCCACCTGGCGGCAGGCCTCGCTGAGCACCCAGCGGCCGATCCGCACGATGTCGCCGCTGGTTTCCGCGTGGCCGATGAAGTGATCGGGCCGCATCTCGCCAAGCTGGTGGTTGTTCCAGCGGATCAGCGCCTCGGCGGCAATGATGTCGCCGCTGCGCAGGCTCACCTGGGGCTGGTAGACAAGGTGGAACTCGCCGTTGTCGACGGCGCGGCGCAGCTGTGTTTCCAGCCGCAGCCGGTCCTC
>DXCY01000024.1 GCA_019115725.1 Candidatus Luteimonas excrementigallinarum | reverse complement strand
CGGGGCTACGCCCCCGACGCCCCGAATTCCCACATCGCCCGCGTCGGCCGCACAGGGCCGACCTGCGGGAGCGGGCGATCAAACCTCCAGCGTAGCCAAGTCGCCCTTTTCCTCCAGCCAGGCCTTGCGGTCGCCGGAGCGCTTCTTGGCCAGCAGCATGTCCATCAGCGAGGTGGTCTCGACTTCGTCGTCCACGGTCAGCTGCACCAGGCGGCGGGTGTCGGGGTGGATGGTGGACTCGCGCAGCTGCGAGGGGTTCATCTCGCCGAGGCCCTTGAAGCGGGTGACGTTGACCGTGCCCTTCAGCTTCTCGCGCTCGATCTTGTCCAGCAGCAGGCGCTTTTCCTCCTCGTCGAGTGCATAGAACACCTGCTTGCCCACATCGACGCGATACAGCGGCGGCATGGCCACGAACACGTGGCCGGCGGCGACCAGTGCCGGGAAGTGGCGAAGGAAGAGCGCCGCCAGCAGTGTGGCGATATGCAGGCCGTCGGAGTCGGCGTCGGCCAGGATCACCACCTTGCCGTAGCGCAGGCCGGAGATATCGTCCTTGCCCGGATCGCAGCCGATGGCGATGGCGAGGTTGTGCACTTCCTCGCTGGCCAGCACCGAAGTCGAGGCCACCTCCCAGGTGTTCAGGATCTTGCCGCGCAGCGGCATGATTGCCTGGAAGTCCTTGTCACGCGCCTGCTTGGCGCTGCCGCCGGCTGAGTCGCCCTCCACCAGGAACAGCTCGGTGCGCGACAGGTCCTGGCTGATGCAGTCGGCCAGCTTGCCGGGCAGGGCCGGACCCTGGGTGACCTTTTTGCGGACGATCTGCTTTTCCGTCTTGAGCCGCGCGCTGGCCCGTTCGATCGCCAGCTGGGCGATCTTCTCGCCCAGCTCCACGTGCTGGTTGAGCCACAGGCTGAAGGCGTCGTGCGCGGCGCCCTCGATGAAGCCGGCCGCTTGGCGCGAGCTCAGCCGCTCCTTGGTCTGGCCGGAGAACTGCGGGTCGGTCATCTTCAGGCTGAGCACGAACGACACCCGGTCCCACACATCCTCCGGCGCCAGCTTGACCCCGCGCGGCAGCAGGTTGCGGAAGTCGCAGAACTCGCGCAGCGCATCGGTGAATCCCGAACGCAGACCGTTGACGTGGGTGCCGTGCTGGGCGGTGGGAATCAGGTTGACGTAGCTCTCCTGCACCAGCTCGCCGTCGGGCACCCAGGCGGCGGCCCAGTCCACGGTCTCGGTGTCGCGTGCCAGGCTGCCGGTAAACAGCTCCGGCGGCAGCAGCTCGCGCCCGGACAGCTCGCCGCGCAGGTAATCAAGCAGGCCGTCCTCGTAGCGCCACTCGTCGCGCTCGCCGGTGGCCTCGTCATGCAGCTTCACCGTCAGGCCCGGGCACAGCACGGCCTTGGCCCGCAGCAGGTGGCGCAGCGGACGCAGGGCGAACTTCGGCGTGTCGAAGTATTTCGGGTCGGGCCAGAAGCGCAGCCGGGTGCCGGTGTTGCGTTTGCCCACGGTGCCGACTTCTTCCAGCGCGCTGGCGCGGTCGCCGCAGGCGAAGGCCATGGCGTATTCGGCGCCATCGCGCTTGATCGCAATCTCCAGGCGGGTGGACAGGGCGTTGACCACGCTCACGCCCACGCCGTGCAGGCCGCCGGAGAAGGTGTAGTTGCGATCGCTGAACTTTCCGCCCGCGTGCAGGCGGGTGAGGATCAGCTCCACGCCCGGCACCTGTTCCTCGGGGTGGATATCGACCGGCATGCCGCGCCCGTCATCGGACACCTCGCAGCTGCCGTCCCGGTACAGGGTCACCTCGATCACCTTGGCGTGCCCGGCGAGGGCCTCGTCGACCGAGTTGTCGATCACTTCCTGCGCCAGGTGGTTGGGGCGGGAGGTGTCGGTGTACATGCCGGGGCGGCGTTTGACCGGATCCAGACCGGTCAGGACTTCGATATCGACGGCGTTGTAGCGGGCGTTCATGCGGGGACGCTGTGAAAAGGGGCGGCTAGCTTACCAGCCGCGTTGGCGCACCCGTTGAGGGCGTAGGTGGCCGGAAGCCCGGTAGTCGGGCGGAGTGGAACCCATCGGAAAGCAGCTGTGAGGGCCATTTGTCATCTGGGGAAAACCCTTGCCTGACAGGGAGTTGCCATCGAGTTAAGGGTTTGTTGTTCAGTCGCCGGAAGGGGGAAGGCAGGTAGGGTTCGCATCGTCGCTGTCAGGGGAAGCGGCCGACTGATCCACTTTCGATCCACTTCGATGATTCAGGAGACACGACAATGAGCAAGCGCAATATTCTGTTTACCGCCCTGGTTGCTGCGGCGTTTGCCGCGCCGGGTGCTTTCGCCCAGGAAGTCGACCAGCAGGCGCTGCGTGATGCCGAGCAGGCGGCGCAGCAGGCCGCTGCGGCGGCAACTGCCGCGGAGCAGCAGGCCGAGGAGGCCGTGACCCAGGCGGACGAGGCCGAGGCCACGGTGGACCAGGCTGAAGCCGATGCCTGGCAGGCCGAGGAAGAAGAGGAAGAGGAAGAAGATCCGGCCTGATCCACGGATGGAACAGCGGTTCTGAAGCGCCCCGCCTGTGCGGGGCGCTTTCTTTTTTGGGGGGCGGCTTTGCGGCGCAGTGGTCGGGGAGGTCGGGTATCAGGTCTTCCCTTCCGGGGCTGGGACGGTTTTTGCTCTTTTCCCAGTCATGGTGGAAAGCGCGTTTACAAGCCGCGGGGGCGGCGGGCGTCGGGCGGGGGTGCCCTTCAGGCTCCATGTCCCCCGGCGTCGGCCTGCGGCCGCCACCTCCTCCTTTACTTACGCCTGAAGGGCACCCCCACCCGACGCTCGGGACTTTGTGGCGGAGGAATGCCTGGCTCGCGGCGAACGCGGGGGTACGTGTTACGCGAGGCGTCGGGGGCGTAGCCCCGACCTACGGAAGGCAAAGCGGGGGTGGGGAGGCTCCGAAGCCTTGCTCCGTTGTGGCCGGGAGGCCTTGCGCGTAAGTAAAGGAGGAGGCCGTAGCCGCAGGCGCAGGCCGGGGGACATGGAGCGCAAGGCCTCCCGGCCACGGCGGGGCCCGTCAGTTCACGGCGAAGTAAATCCAGGAAGCAGCTCCCGGACTTGAAAGAAGAACCTTTTTTCAGGCTGTGGCCCGCGAGCCTTCCCGCCCGAGCACCGCCCGGGTAGGGGTGTTGCGGTGTAGAATGTGGCTTTCCAGCGACCAGCTGCGCCATGCCATCCCCCAGTTCCGTCACACCGCTTGTTTTCGTCACCGGAGGCGTTGTTTCTTCCCTTGGGAAGGGCATCGCCGCTGCCTCGCTCGCCGCGATCCTTGAGAGCCGCGGGCTCCGGGTGACGATGATGAAGCTTGATCCCTACATCAACGTCGACCCCGGCACCATGAGCCCGTTCCAGCACGGCGAGGTGTACGTGACCGATGACGGCGCCGAGACCGACCTGGATCTTGGTCATTACGAGCGCTTCGTCAACGTGCGTCTGTCGGGGAAGAATTCGATCACCACCGGCAAGATCTACGAGAGCGTGATCGCCAAGGAGCGCCGCGGCGACTACCTCGGGGCGACAGTGCAGGTGATCCCGCACATCACCGACGAGATCAAGCGCTGCATCGATGCCGCCACCCAGGGGTTCGATCTGGGCCTGGTGGAAATCGGCGGCACGGTGGGTGATATCGAATCGCTGCCGTTCCTGGAAGCCATCCGCCAGATCCGCACCGACCGCGGGGCGGAGAAGGCCATGTTCATCCACCTCACCCTGGTGCCGTGGATCGCCGCCGCCGGCGAGCTGAAGACCAAACCCACCCAGCACTCGGTGAAGGAGCTGCGCTCGATCGGTATCCAGCCCGACGTGCTGCTGTGCCGCAGCGAGCAGCCGCTGCCGGACAGCGAGCGGCGCAAGATCGCTTCGTTCACCAACGTGTCCGAGAAAGCCGTGATCTCGGTGGTGGACATGGACAACATCCACAAGATCCCGCTGTGGCTGGACGCGCAGGGGCTGGATGACCTGGTGGTGGAACGGCTGCGGCTGGCCGACCGGGTCACCGAACGGGCGGACCTGACCGAGTGGCTGGACGTGGTGGATGCCGCGGAAAATCCGGTCGACGAGGTCACCATCGGCGTGGTCGGCAAGTACGTGGACCACAAGGACGCCTACAAGTCGGTGGCCGAGGCGCTGCGCCATGGCGGCCTGCGCCAGCGCACCCGGGTGAACCTGGAGTGGATCGAGTCGCAGGATATCGAGCGCGATGGCGCCGAGTCGGTGCTGGGCGGGCTGGACGGCATCCTGGTGCCGGGCGGCTTTGGCGACCGCGGCTTCGAGGGCAAGGTGCTGGCGTCGAAGTACGCGCGCGAGCAGGGCATTCCCTATTTCGGCATCTGCTACGGCATGCAGGCGGCGGTGGTGGATTTCGCCCGCCACGTGGCCGGGCTTGAGGGGGCCAACAGCACCGAGAACGACCGCCAGAGCCCGCACCCGGTGATTGGCCTGATTACCGAATGGCGCACGACCAGCGGTGAGATCGAACGGCGCAGCGAAGACAGCGACATGGGCGGCACCATGCGCCTGGGCCTGCAGGAGCAGCGGATCAAGCCCGGCACCCGTGCCCATGCCCTGTACGGCCAGGATGTGGTGGCCGAACGCCATCGCCACCGCTACGAGTTCAACAACCGCTATCGCACCCAGCTTGAGGACGCCGGGCTGGTGGTCAGCGCCAAGTCCCTGGACGACCTGCTGGTGGAAATGGTGGAACTGCCGGACCATCCGTGGTTCATTGCCTGCCAGGCACATCCCGAATTCCAGTCCACGCCGCGCAGCGGGCATCCGCTGTTCATCGGATTCGTCCGCGCCGCCCGCGAGCGTGGGGCCGGTGAGGGACAGGCCGGCGGCAAGTTGAAGGAAGCCACGGCGTGACCTGCGCCGACCCATGCACAGACAGGCCAAGCACAGACAGGCCATGCTTAGACAGGGTGATGTCATGAATCTTTGCGGTTTCGAGGTCGGCCTGGACCGGCCGTTCTTCCTGATCTCCGGCCCCTGCGTGGTCGAGAGCGAGCAGCTGCAGGTGGACGTGGCCGGACAGCTGAAGGAAATCACCTCGGCGCTGGGCATTCCCTTCATCTTCAAATCCAGCTTCGACAAGGCCAACCGCACCTCGCTGGGCAGCTTCCGTGGCCCCGGCATGGAGGAAGGCCTGCGCATCCTGGGCGAAGTGAAGCGCCAGGTGGGCGTGCCGGTGCTGACCGACGTGCACGAGTACACCCCGATGGATGAAGTGGCGTCGGTGGTGGACGTGCTGCAGACGCCGGCGTTCCTGGTGCGGCAGACCGATTTCATCCTGCGCGCCTGCTCGGCGGGCAAGCCGGTCAACATCAAGAAGGGCCAGTTCCAGTCGCCGTGGGACATGAAGCCCGTGGTGGAAAAGGCCAGATCCACCGGCAACGAACAGATCATGGTGTGCGAGCGCGGCGCCAGCTTCGGCTACAACAACCTGGTCAGCGACATGCGCTCGCTGGCGGTGATGCGCGATACCGGCTGCCCGGTGGTCTACGACGCCACCCATTCGGTGCAGCTGCCGGGCGGGCAGGGCGGCTCCAGCGGCGGGCAGCGCGAGTTCGTGCCGGTGCTGGCGCGAGCCGCGGTGGCCGTGGGCGTGGCCGGGATGTTCATGGAAACCCATCCGGAACCCGAGAAGGCCCTCAGCGACGGTCCCAATGCCTGGCCGCTGCCGAAAATGCGCGCGCTGCTGGAAACCCTGGTTGAACTGGATGCCGCCACCAAGCGCGGCGGCTTCCTCGAACGCGACGCCTGATTTTTCATTCCCAACCGCCCTTCATTGAGGTAACAAAGCGAGACCATGACCAAGATTGCCAAGATCCATGCCCGTGAAATCCTCGATTCGCGAGGCAATCCCACCCTTGAAGCGGAAGTCACGCTTGAGGACGGCAGTTTCGGCCGCGCCATGGTTCCTTCCGGTGCCTCCACCGGCGCCCGCGAGGCGGTGGAACTGCGCGATGGTGATCGCACCCGTTACCTGGGCAAGGGCGTGCGCAAGGCGGTGGCCAACGTCAACGGCAGCATTGCCGACACGCTGAAGGGCTTTGATGCCGCCGACCAGGCCGGCCTGGACAAGCGCCTGATCGACCTGGACGGCACCGAGAACAAGGGCCGGCTCGGCGCCAACGCGCTGCTGGGCGTGTCGATGGCCAACGCCCACGCGGTGGCCGCGTCGAAGAAGATCCCGCTGTGGAAGCTGCTGGCCGGCGACCGCGCCCCGGTGCTGCCGGTGCCGATGATGAACATCATCAACGGCGGCGCCCACGCCGACAACAACGTCGATTTCCAGGAGTTCATGATCCTGCCGGTGGGCTTCGATTCGTTCTCCGAGTCGCTGCGCGCGGGCACCGAGATCTTCCATGCGCTCAAGTCGGTTCTCAAGGGCCACGGCCTGTCGACGGCGGTGGGCGACGAGGGCGGTTTCGCCCCGGACCTGCGCAGCAACGTGGAAGCGCTGGATACGATCCTGGAAGCGATCGGCAAGGCCGGCTACGCCGCCGGCGAAGACGTGCTGCTGGGCCTGGACGTGGCCTCCAGCGAATTCCACGAGAGCGGCAAGTACCACCTGGTGGGCGAGGGCAAGCGCCTGAGCGGCGAGCAGTTCGTCGATTTCCTCGCCGACTGGTGCAGCCAGTACCCGATCATCACCATCGAGGATGGCATGGACGAGGCCGACTGGGACGGCTGGAACCTGCTCACCGCGCGCCTGGGCAACAAGGTGCAGCTGGTGGGTGACGACCTGTTCGTGACCAACCCGAAGATCTTCCGCCAGGGCATCGACTCGGGCACGGCCAACGCCATCCTGATCAAGGTCAACCAGATCGGCACCCTGACCGAGACCCTGGAAGCGATCGCCATGGCCGACGCGTCGAAGTACGCCGCGGTGGTCTCGCACCGCTCGGGCGAGACGGAGGACACCACCATTTCCGACATCGCCGTGGCCACCACCGCCACCCAGATCAAGACCGGCTCGCTGTGCCGCAGTGACCGCGTGGCCAAGTACAACCAGCTGCTGCGGATCGAGGAGTCGCTGGGTGGGCAGGCGCGCTACGCCGGACGCGACGCGTTCGTGTCGCTGCCGCGGTAAGGCCCGGCCGCCATGCGCGTCCTCGCCCTCGTCGTGCTGGTGCTGGCATTGCTGCTTGGATGGCTGCAATACCGGCTGTGGTTCGGCATTGGCGGGGCGGGTGACGTGGCGCAGCTGGACGCCCAGGTGGCCCAGCAGGCGCACCAGAACGATGGCCTGCGCGAGCGCAACGCCGCGCTGGCCGCCGAGGTGGCCGACCTGAAATCGCCCACCGGCGAGGCCGCGGTGGAAGAGCGTGCACGCAGCGAGCTGGGCATGATCCGCCCCGGGGAAACCTTCTACCGCGTGGTGGACGCGCCGGCGCCGCGTGGGCCGGCCAGGCCGCAGCCGGAGCCTTCGCCGTGATCTGGGCGGTGGTACCGGCGGCGGGCAGCGGCAGCCGTTTCGGCGGCGAGGTGCCCAAGCAGTACCTGCAGGTGGCCGGCGAACCGCTGCTGGCCCATACCCTGCGTGCACTGCTGGCCCATCCGGGCGTGGCCGGTGTGGTGGTGGTGCTGGCGGAGGACGATCCGCGCTGGCCGGGCTGGAGCGAGCTGGAAGGCAAGCCGGTGCGGCACTGCGTGGGCGGTGAGTCGCGCGCTCATTCGGTGCTGGCGGGGCTGCAGGCCCTGCCGGACGAGGTGCGCGCGGATGATTTCGTGCTGGTGCACGATGCGGCGCGGCCGAACCTGGCGCTGGCGGATCTTGGCCAGCTGCTGGAGCGTGGCCGGGTTGATCCGGTGGGCGCGATCCTGGCCGCACCGGTACGCGATACGCTCAAGCGGGCGGGCGATGAAGGCGGGATTGACCGCACGGTGCCGCGCGAGCGGCTGTGGCGCGCACTGACGCCGCAGATGTTCCGCCGCCTGCAGCTGTCCCAGGCGCTGGAGAAGGCGCGTTCGGCGGGCGTGGAGGTGACCGACGAGTCCATGGCGATGGAGCGCAAGGGCGCCCGTCCGCTGTTGATCGAGGGCCGCGAGGACAACATCAAGATCACCACGCCGGCGGACCTGGCCTATTTCGAGTTCCTGCTGTCACGGCGATAGGGTTCCGGCGCGTGGCCGGCCACCGCATCCGGACGGGTTGGCGGTAGCATTGCGGGATGACAGACAGCATTCCTTTCCGTATTGGCCAGGGCTTTGATGTGCATGCCTTTGGCGAGGGCGATCATGTGATGGTTGGCGGTGTACGCATCCCGCACGACCGCGCATTCGTGGCCCACAGTGATGGTGACGTGGCGCTGCACGCGCTGTGCGACGCCATGTTCGGAGCCCTGGCCATGGGCGATATCGGGACCCACTTCCCGCCGAGTGATCCGCAGTGGAAGGGTGCCGACAGCCGCCTGTTCCTGCGCCGCTGCCGCGAGCTGGTGGCGGAGCGCGGTTGGCGGCTGGGCAATGCGGACATCACCATCGTCTGCGAGCGGCCGAAGATCGGGCCGCATGCGCTGGCCATGCGCGAGGTGATCGCCGCCGACCTCGGGGTGGAGGTGGATGCGATCAGCGTCAAGGCCACCACCAACGAGAAGCTCGGCCACCTTGGCCGCGAGGAAGGCATTGCCGCGCACGCCGTGTGCCTGCTGGTCCGGGCGTGAGCAACGAGGCGGCCGCTGCCGGCCGTGGGCTGCCACATGCCTGGGGCGGGGCGGTACTGCGGGCGGTGATGCGGAGCGTGCCGGAGGATTTCCGGGTCGATGAGATTGACGGGTTCGAAGCGACCGGCACCGGCGAGCACGCGCTGCTCACGATTGAAAAGCGCGGGCTGAATACCGCCGAGGTGGCGCGCCGACTGGCCCGCTGGGCCGGGGTGGCGGAGATGGCCGTGGGCTATGCCGGGCTCAAGGACCGGCATGCGGTCACCCGCCAGCGCTTCAGCGTGCATCTGCCGGGCCGTGAGACGCCTTCGATCGACGGCCTCATGGGCGACGAGCTGACTGTGCTGGAGCAGACCCGCCATGTGAAGAAAATCCCGCGCGGCGCGCTGGTCGGCAACCGGTTCGAACTGACCCTGCGCGAGGTGGATGGCGAGCAGGACGCGATCGGCGAGCGCCTGGCCCAGGTGGCCGCAGAAGGCGTGCCCAACTGGTTTGGCGAGCAGCGCTTCGGCCGCGGTGGCGGCAATATCGAAGCGGCCCTGGCCATGTTCGCCGGTCGCCGGGTGCGCCGGGATCAGCGCAGCCACCTGCTGTCGGCGGCGCGCTCGGAACTGTTCAACCGGGTGCTGGCCGAGCGGGTCCGTGATGGCAGCTGGAACCAGCCGCTGGATGGGGAAGCCTGGATGCTGGACAGCAGCCGCGCCGCATTCGGGCCGGAGCCGTGGAGCGAGGGGCTGGCAGGGCGCCTGGCGGCGTTTGATATCCACCCCAGTGCGCCGCTGTGGGGCAAGGGTGAGCTGCGCAGCGAGGGCGCGGCGAGGGCGCTGGAACTGGCCGCACTCGATGCGCCTGATGCCCATGCCATGCGCCGCGGTCTGGAGGCGGCCGGGCTGCGTCAGGAGCGCCGCGCCACCCGGTTGGGCCCGCAGGATCTGGCCTGGGACTGGCCCGGTGAGCGGGTGCTGAGGCTCCGGTTTTCCCTGCCGCGGGGTACCTACGCCACGGCACTGCTGGCTGAACTCGGGCCGGTAACGGACGCGACCCAGGCCGGCTGACCGTTCGTCGGGAAGCAGCGGACATCACGCCCCGCTTCCGCTCCGGGGCGTATAAGCGGAGTTGGGCGTCGACGCCCTCCGTGCCGGCGCCGTCCCGGATGCCACATGGGAGGATCCGTCATGAAAGGTCTGCTTTGTTGCTGCCTCATCCTCATCGCGGCCGGTCTGTCTGCCTGTGCCAGCCAGTCCGATATGCGCCTGGCGGCCGCGCCCCCCGCCAACACCGCCACGTCCGATGGCTTCAGGAATGATGGGGCCTATATGTTCCAGGTCGAACACATTGCCCGTCGCCGTGGGGTGGGCGTGCACTGGGTCAATCCGCCGTTGAAGCGCCCGGCCGGCGATATCGGCGGAACCGGTTTGGAATAGTCCGCGGTCAACGGCCCGTCCGGACGGCCGGATCGAGGCTCAGCGGGGCCGGAGCAGCACCAGCACCGCGCCCGTCCCACCCTGTGCGGGTGGGGCGGAGTGGAAGGCCAGCACGTCGGCGCGCTGACGCAGCAGCCGGTCCACCAGGTTCTTCAACGCCGGGGCGCCCTCGGCGTGCAGGCCCTTGCCGTGCACGATGCGCACGCATCCGCCGCCCGCATCCCGGATTTCAGCGATGAACTCGCGCAGCATCGATTCGGCCAGCCGGGTGCCGGCGTGATGCAGGTCCAGTTCGTCCTGCACCGCGTAATGGCCCCGGGCCAACCGCTTGAGCATCTTCGGGCTGATCTCGTCGCGGCGGTAGCGCAGGGTGTCGCCGGCCTCCAGCGGGCCGGATCGCAGCAGCTGTTCGAACTCGCCCAGGGCTTCGCGCTCGTCACGCTCGGCCATGCGCGGGCGGGGCTCCGGACGCGGCGCGCGGGGCGCGGCGGCGGTCTCGGGCAGCTCGCGCACCGGGCCGATGGCGTCCCGGAACAGCGCGGCATCGTCCGTATCCACCTCGTCCTGCTTGCGTCGCCTGGCCATGCGCCCAGATTACCCGAGCCGGGCCAGCGGGGTGGACGCATCCGCTATCATGTCGCCTCGATTCACAGCACGGGGCGGCGCGGAAAGTTTCATGCGGATACTGGTCAGCAACGACGACGGCGTGGATGCGCCGGGCATCCGGATCCTCGCCGCAGGATTGCGCGATGCAGGTCACCAGGTACAGATCGTCGCGCCTGACCGCGACCGTTCCGGCGCCAGCAATTCCCTGACCCTGGACATGCCGCTGCGCGTGGTGCAGCTGGAAGACGATGTGTGGCGCGTGCACGGCACGCCTACCGATTCGGTGCACGTGGCGATCCGCGGCATGTTCGAGCAGGAGCCCGACATCGTTGTATCCGGCATCAACAATGCCGCGAATCTCGGCGACGACGTGATCTATTCGGGCACCGTGGCCGCGGCGATGGAGGGGCGCTCCCTCGGCTTTCCCGCGATTGCCGTGTCGCTGGTCACCGCCGATTACGTGGGCAGGCATTACGACACGGCGGCCCGCGCCGCGGTGGAACTGGTGCAGCGGCTCAAGGCCGATCCGCTGCCGGCCGACACCATCCTCAACGTCAACGTGCCCGATATCCCCTGGAGCGAGGTGAAGGGCTTCGAAGTCACCCGCCTGGGCAACCGGCACCGGGCCGGTCCGTGCGTGCCGCTGGAGGATCCGCGCGGTCGCAGCTGGTACTGGATCGGGCCCGCCGGCGCCGAGCAGGATGCCGGCCCGGGAACCGACTTCCACGCCGTGCGCACCGGCAATATCTCGATCACCCCGATCCTGGTCGATCTCACCCGCTACCAGGCCCTTGAGCAGGTCTCGAGCTGGGTGGACGGTCTGGCGGGTCAGCTGCGGGAGAACGGCCAATGACCCCGCGCCTGCGACTGCAGCCGGAAGCCATCGGCGTGGGCATGACCTCGCAGCGGGTCCGGGACCGGCTGATCGAGCGCCTTCGCGAGGCGGGCATCAGCAACGAGCGCGTGCTCAACGTCATGGGCACGGTGCCCCGCCACCTGTTTGTCGACGAGGCCCTGGCCACGCGCGCCTACGAGGACACCGCGCTGCCGATCGGCCACGGGCAGACGATTTCCCAGCCCTGGGTGGTCGCGAAGATGACCGAGGAAGTGCTGGAGGGCGGGATGCCCGCCAACGCGCTGGAGATCGGTACCGGTTCGGGCTACCAGGCGGCGGTTCTGGCCGCGCTCGGGGTCAA
>DXCY01000252.1 GCA_019115725.1 Candidatus Luteimonas excrementigallinarum | reverse complement strand
CACCACTCCGCCATCCACCTGCAGCGGCACCATCGGGCTTTCGCCCTGGAGTGCACGGAGCTCGGCCATCAGGGCATCGAGCTCGGCCTGTTCCGGCGACACCTTCACTTCTTCGACGCTGGCCGATTTCTTCGCGGACTTGCGCGCCTTTTTCTTCGCCGGAGCGGGTACGGGCTCGGCATCGCCAGCATCGGCATCTGCACTTGCCGCTCCGTCGGCGCCGGCGGCCTCTGCGGCGGGCTGCCCTTCGGCCCGGGCGGCTTCCATCCGCGCCCGCAGTTCGCCAATCTTCCCTGCCAGTGCAGTTTCCTGCTCCAGTCGCGCCTGGCTGTCGGCCAGCACCTTGCGTGACTGTTCCTGCTGGGCGCGCAGCTCGCCGAGGCGCTCATCATGCTGGCGCGCACCGCCCGCCACCTCGCGTTCCAGCGCGGCGATCTCGACTTCCAGCCGCTCCAGGTGCCTTGCGGTGTCCTCGATGATCGCCGGGGTAGCGCTCTGCCCCAGCGCCACCTTGGCGCAGGCGGTGTCCAGCACCCCCACCGCCTTGTCCGGCAGCTGGCGGCCGCTGATGTAGCGATGCGACAGCCTGACCGCCTCGGTGATGGCCTCATCCAGCACCCGGATGCCGAAGTGCTTTTCCATCAGCGGCACCATCCCGCGCAGCATGGCGGCGGCCAGCGGCTCGCTGGGTTCCTCCACTTTCACCACCTGGAAGCGGCGGGCCAGCGCGGCGTCCTTTTCAAAGTACTTCTTGTACTCGGCCCAGGTCGTGGCGGCGATGGTCCGCAACTCGCCGCGGGCCAGGGCCGGCTTGAGCAGGTTGGCGGCATCGTTCTGCCCCGCCGATCCACCGGCGCCGATCATGGTGTGCGCTTCGTCGATGAACAGGATGATCGGATGCGGGCTCTTCTTGACCTCGTCGATCACGTTCTTGAGCCGGTTCTCGAACTCGCCCTTCACGCTGGCGCCCGCCTGCAGCAGGCCCATGTCCAGCACGTGCAGCTCCACGCCCTGCAGCACCTGCGGCACGTCCTGCCCGGCGATGCGCAGGGCCAGGCCTTCCACCACCGCGGTTTTGCCCACGCCGGCCTCGCCGGTGAGGATGGGGTTGTTCTGCCGGCGGCGCAGCAGAATGTCCACCAGCTGGCGGATCTCCGGATCGCGACCGATCACCGGATCGATATGGCCATCGCGGGCACGCTGGGTCAGGTTGGTGGTGAACTGGTCGAGCGCCGGAGTCTTCGACAGCCCGCCCTCGCCCGGCTGCGGCACCTCTCCATCCTGCGCTTCCCCGTCCGCCCCGGCATCGGCGAATCCGACCGCCTGGCCGCCTTCCTGCGAGCCTTCGGTCAGCGCGCTGAAGTTGTGCTTGAGCTCCTCGCGCTTGATGCGGGCAAACTGCTTGGATCCGCGGAAGGCCAGCTGCGACAGGTCGGGCTGGGTCAGCAAGGCCAGCAGCAGGTGCCCGCTGCGGATGCGGGTGGTACCCGAATCCAGCGATGCCAGCAGCCAGGCATGTTCAAACAGGGTCGGCAGGTGCGGCGAGAACACCGGGGTGCGGGTGTTGCCGTTGCGGAACCTGGCGATTTCAGCGGCCAGGTCCTTTTCCAGGGCGCCGGCGGGAATGCCACTGCGCTGCGCAATCAGGGAAAAATCGCACCGCGGCTGCTCCAGCAGCGCCAGAAACAGGTGCTCAAGATCGACCTCGTAGTTGCCGCTGGCCATGCACAGGCTGGCGGCGCGCTCGGCCGCCAGGCGGCAGCTGTCGTTGAGCTTGCCGATCAATGTCTTGAGATTGATGTTCATGCTTTAAAACAACGCTCCATGTCATTCATTGCAAAGTGTGGATTCCATATCCGGCATCGGACCTGGCCTGCGTGGATGGGCGGGTGCAGACATAGCTGTCCCAGCCCAGCCGTGCGCCGTGTTCACCGCCGATACCCGCACCGCGGACATCCTCGGCCCTGAGCAGCAGCCGGATTTCGTATTCCAGGCATGACCCGGTCAGCAGGGTCAGCCACTTTTCCAGTGCCGCAGCGGCGGCGCCGCCGGGCAGGAAGCCATCAAAGCGTTCCCGCTGCAGCGGGCCGATCAGCAGGCGCATGCGCAGATCGCGCTGCCAGACCCGGTCGCCGGCCAGCGCCGTGGTGCCCAGGCCGGCGTTGGCCACGCCCAGCCTCGTTGTCTGGTGACCCGGCACCCGGTACCAGGCGCCCACGAACTGCTCCACCCGGATGCCCACCTGGAAGTAATCCGCCAGCACCTGCTGCAGCAGCCGTGCCGATACCGGCCGCTGGCGCACGGCGCCGGCGTAATGGGCAATGGCCTGGTCGAACACCCCGCCCTCACCCTCGGCCAGGCGGTCACGCAGCCCGGCCATGCCCACGCCACTCAGCGACAGCACCAGCGGCAGGAACTTCTCCTTCCGGTCCAGCTCATACTGCATCGCCAGGCGGTATTTCTTCCACGCTGCGTAGTGCAGTGCCACCGCGCGGTTGGTGAAGATATCCAGGAACGCCCGCGCCGCACGGTCGCGCTGGTAGGTCTCGCGCTCGTGCAGGAATTCGGTGTAATGCGTGGGCAGCGCGCCGACCGTTCCCAGCAGGCCCATGAAAGCAGGCGTCAGGGTGATATCGCCGATGTTTCCACCGTCCACGGCCTCCTGGATCGACTCGGCCGAATCCAGCGCCTCGCCCTCCGGCGTCCGCGCTCCCGCGCTTTCAAGCTCGGCGGCGGGAAACGCCAGCGACAGCGTATTGCGAAAGCGCACCCGCAGGGCCACCGCATCCTTGCCGCCCTCGCCCTGGCGCTGATACAGCTGCTCGATCAGCCGCATCGCCTGGAAGAATCCGAAGCGGTGCGGCTCGGCCAGCAGTTGCTGGATCAGGCCAGGATCGATTCGCCGCTTCGCGGGTCGCATCTGACCAGCTCCTCGCCGTTGCGTGCAGACAGAAGGACGAACCGGGTGAAGCTGTTGGCATGCACATACAGGCCGAAGAACCGGTCCATGACCTGGGCGAACGCCGCGATGCCGGTGCCCACGAAACCTGCCTCGTCGATGGTCATCCGGATCTCGATGCCACGCACCACCGAGCCGAAATGCTCGCCGGCCAGCCACGTGGTGCTGGGCACGTGCTCCAGTCCGACGATGCCCTCGATCTGGCGGCTGGACACGCTGCTCGATGACAGGTCGTAAAGGCGCAGCATTTCCTTCACCGCCGGCAGCCCGCTCTGGCTCAGCGACAGATGGTTCAGTGACAGGTGCGAGATCAGTCGCCAGTGGGCGCTGTGCCCACGCGCAAAGCGCAGCGGCGAAGTCGGCTTACGCAGCAGTTCGATGCTGCGGGCCGGGCTGCCGCCCTCAATCACCAGATCCCCCCCGGATACGCCATAGGCCAACCGGGCAGGCAGATCGCGGTTGCTGCAGGTCAGCTCCACTCCAACCACATCGGTCTTCGGCACCACCGGATTGAAATCCAGGTCCACGAACGAAAGCTCGGTCTCATAGCCCGGACTCTGCCTGGCCACCAGTTCATCCCGTCGCGACAGCCAGTAGTGGCCGCTGCGGTCGGGGTCCTCACCGTGGTGCAGGGAGTAGAACGGACGGAACTCCTGTACCTGCTCACCCTGCGGCGTCTGCCGTACACGACGCACGGCGTCGATCGAATGGACCTCATAGGCGAACGCCCGGCGGGCATCGGCCACCACTGGATACGTGGCGGCCCGGTGCGTCACCCGGATCGGTTCGCCCCGCTGGCGGAACAGGTTCACCACCGGCGTGCAGCCCAGCAGCACGTTGTCGATACCGAGGCCTTCGAGCAGGCGGTTGTCTTCCTGCTCCGCCCGGCCGCCACGCAGCACCAGGTGCACTGCGAAGCGGCGGCTGGCAGCGGCGGTTGCCGATGCCAGATCAAGATCAAGGAAACCGAACTTTTCCGGGAATGCGAACAGCTCGGTCAGCAGCCGGTACGCCGGATGCGAGCGCGCCGGAAAATCAACCAGCGCCTCGTCGTCGGCAAAGCCAACCGGCGCCAGCGGCGTTTTCTCGAGCCGGCGCCAGCGACCATCCCCATCCGCTTCCACATAGGCGGCCATCACCTGCAACGCCAGCGCATCGCGCAGCGCCGCGCAGAACGACGGCTCACCGTTGATGAACAGCCGCAGCGCGTCCACGCCCAATCCGGCAAAGGACACCTGGTCGGAGAGCAGTTCGAATTCCAGCGTGACCCTGCCGCCCGCCCCGGTGGGAAGCATAGTGGCCATGGGCGCATCGGCAACGGCGCGATACCCGGCCTTGGCCACCGCCAGCGGCAGCAGGTCCACGTCGTACGCGGTCCGGAAGCGGCACTGCACGCCCTTTACCGGGCGTGACTGCAGCTGGGTTCCGCGCGCCACCCTGACCGGGGCGCCCAGCTTGGCCGCCGCCTGGCCCATGTTGAAACGGGCGATCGAGCAGGAGGGAAACGGCCTCAGGTAATGCGGGTACATCACCTCCAGCAGCGCATCGGTGAACTCGGGGTAATCGTCTTCGAGCTTCTTGGAGACACGCGCGCTCAGCAGCGCGAATGATTCGATCAGCCGCTCGACATGCGGGTCCTGGCTGCCATCGGCGGACACCAGCAGCCGGCCGGCGATCTTGGGATAGCGTTCGGCAAACTCGCGGCCGTAGCGGCGCAGGAACGCCAGTTCCCTTTCGTAATGCGGAAGAAGATCCTGCATCGATCAGGCGGCCTGCCGTCGCATCCGGCTGACGGAATACTGCAGCGTATTGGGCTGGAGCAGCGCATCGAAGCTGACCGGCTCGCGGGCCGGCTGCAGGTCCAGCAGCGCCTGGATGGTGAAGTGCAGGCCGCCCCCCAGCCGCGGGCTCGCGTCCAGTGAAACCTGCACGCTGCTCAGGCGCGGTTCGTGGCGGGCGATGGCCTGTTCCAGCGAACGGCAGATCGCCGCACGGTCATAGGCATTGGCCAGGCTCATCGAGGAGAAATCGCACAACCCGTAGGTCATCAGCGACTGGCGGCAATTGGGATAGTCCGCCAGGTCCGGCTCCGAGAACGCGGAGCGGCTGTTGAGCAGCCCTTCCAGATCACGGGCCACGGATTCCTTGTACTGCTCGACGGAAATCGATTTGAAGACGCTGCTGCCGGCCTTGTCGGGCGCGTCATCAAGGAGTTTTTCAATCAGGCTCGGCTCGAATCCATTCATTGACCGTCGTCCCAGGTTGTTCGGCGGCGGCCGCAAGAGCGGTGGCGCCGGAGCGCCACCGCCAAGGTGGATCAGGTCAGGTAGTTCGGCACGTTCTTGGTATTGCTCCACTGGGCAACGGTCTTGCCGCCCACGCCGCCTTCAGGCTTCTGCTGGTTGTACGTCCAGCGGATGGCGCCGAAGCTCAGCTGTACAACTTCCTGCGGCATGCCCTCGTCATCCACCGTGGTGGTGACGCGGTGCACGAGCACGTTGAGCAGTTCAATGGAGTAGTAGTTGATCGCATTACCGTCCTTGTCGGCGCGCATGAACTCGATGCGGGCCTTGGGGAAGGTGGTGCCATTGGCCGCCGCCTGGTTCAGCGCGGTGGTGGCCAGGTCGATCTCCTTGACGATCTCGACCGGCGACATGTTGACGCGTGCCGCGGTCTGCCCGCCCGAGGTCGATGCAGTCGCCGAACGCGGCTGCAGGAGGTCCTGCGAGAACGACTTGATCTCGATCCAGTCCCTGTGCTTGTCATCGCGGGACTCGCCCTTGATGGTGTCGATGCTGAGGAATGCGTGCTGCATGATCTGGTTTCCTTTGTTCCGTTCTTCCGTGAGATAGGCGGACCAGGCATCAGCCCGGTCCTGTTTGCCACCGTCCCAGCCGGGACGGCCGCGTCAGTACCACATTGAGGTCTTCGCCCCTTGACGCTGCAAAAACGCTACGACTTCTTCGCGCCGGCCGGCAGTTCGGCCACCAGTCGCAGCGAAACAGACAGCTCATCGAGCTGGAAATGCGGCCTGATGAAGGCCACCGCGCGGTAGACACCGGGCTTACCCGGCACTTCCGAAACCTGGACCGAAGCCTCGCGCAGCGGATACTGGGCCTTGGCTTCCTGGGTCGCGTTGTCGTCAAGCAGCACGTACTGGGCGATCCACCGGTTGAGGAAGTCCTCCACATTCCCCACCGATGCGAAGCTGCCGATCTTCTCGCGCATCATCGCCTTCAGGTAATGGGCGATGCGCGATACGGCGAAGATGTACTGCAGCTGCGCGGACAGGATCGCGTTGGCATTGGCCGCGTCCGAGTTGTACTTCTTCGGCTTCTGGGCCGACTGGGCGCCGAAGAATGCGGCGTAGTCGGTGTTCTTGCAGTGCACCAGGGGGATGAACCCCAGGTCGCTGAGTTCCTTCTCGCGCCGGTCGGTGATCGCGATCTCGGTCGGGCACTTGAGTGCCACCTCACCGTCATCGGTACGGAAGGTATGGGTGGGCAGGTCTTCCACCAGGCCGCCGCCTTCCACGCCGCGGATCGCCGCGCACCAGCCGTATTCCTCGAACGCTTTGGTCAACCGCGCGCCCATGGCATAGGCGGTGTTGCACCACAGGTACTTGTCGTGGTTGCTGGCCTCCACCTCTTCCACGAAGTTGAAGCCTTCCACCGTGGTGCCGTCCTTGGGGTTGTACGGCAGCCGGCCGAGGAACCGCGGCAGGGTCAGGCCCACGTAGCGGCTGTCCTCACCGTCGCGGAACGACTTCCACTTGGCGTACTCCACCGTGTCGAACACCTTGGCCAGGTCGCGCGGCTTGCCCAGGTCGGAGAAGCTCTCCAGGCCGAACATGTCTTCCGACGCGGCGCTGATGAACGGCGCGTGCGCCGCCGCAGCCACGTGCGACATCTGCTCGACGAAATACATGTCTTCCGGCTGCCGGCCGATGTAGTAATCGCCGATCAGCGCCCCGAACGGCGCGCCACCGAAGGTGCCGAACTCCTCCTCGTACACCTTCTTGAACAGTGCGCTCTGGTCGAAGTCGATCGCCGACTTGAAGTCGCGCACCAGGTCCTTCTTCGGCGCGTTGAGCACCTTGACCTTGAGCATGGTGCCGGTGGAGGTCTGCTGGCACAGGTAATGCAGGCCGCGCCAGCTGCTTTCCAGCTGCTGGAACTGGGGCGCGTGCATGATCGCGCTGACCTGCTCGGAGATGATCCGGTCCAGTTCCGCGACCCGTGCATCCAGGGTCAGGCTGAGGTTCTCGGACACCACCACGGTGCCATCCAGCACTTCGCGGGCGAGCTCGGCGATGATGTCCTTGGCGCGGCGATGCTCTGCATCCGACCGGGCCACCTTGCTCTGTTCAACGATCTGGTCGAGCAGCCCGGCCTCGGCGGCGGGAGCGGCGGCTTCGTTGGCGGTCGTGGCTTGTGCGGACATGTCCTTACTCCTGGTTACCGTCACCGCCCAGCTCACGGAGCTGCTCGGTGTTGTTGAGGACGTCGTTGAGCAGGTCCTCGAGCTTCTCGTTGCCGGCCAGTTTGTTGCGCAGGTCGGCAAGCTTCGCGCGCGACTCCATCAGCCGGCGCAGCGGCTCCACCTGCTGCACCACCGACTCCGGGCGGAAGTCATCGATCGAGTTGAACTTCAGCTCCACTCCGAACTCGCCGCCTTCGTCGCTGATCCGGTTGGGCACGCGGTAGGTGGCGCGGGGGGTCATGCCCTCCATCACCTCGTCGAAATTGTCCAGATCGACGTTGACGAACTTGCGGTCCTTCACCCGCGGCAGCGGCTGCTCGGGATTGCCGCTGAAGTCGCCCATCACGCCCATCACGAACGGCA
This sequence comes from Candidatus Luteimonas excrementigallinarum, assembly GCA_019115725.1. Lineage (GTDB taxonomy): Bacteria > Pseudomonadota > Gammaproteobacteria > Xanthomonadales > Xanthomonadaceae > Luteimonas > Luteimonas excrementigallinarum. The sequence continues at coordinate 5,284 of DXCY01000252.1, read as the reverse complement.
GCTCCTTCTCCTCGATCGCGTCGCCCTTCTCCACGTCGTACGTCAGCTGCACGCGCGGTGCGCGCACCTTCTGCAGGCGCTTCTGCACGCTATCCTTCTTGGACATCCTGTCGTCTCCTTGACGATGTGTGTATGGCCGTCAGCTCAGTTGCCGCCGATCCTCTCGAACGGATTGGAAGAGGCGGGACGGCTTTCCGACGCCGGCGCTGCCGGTGCCGCGGTGTTGGCGGATTGGGCCGGCGCCGCCGGCTGTGCGCGCCTGGCCGGTGCACGGCGGCGCGGCGTGGCGGCCGCAGCCGGCGCCGACTGGTCGGCAAAGATTTCCGAGCCCATGGTGTCGCGCAGCGTTCCGGCCAGCACTTCCGCCTCGCGGCGGGCGGTGGCCGAAGCCAGCACGCCGCGCCCCTGCAGGCGCTGCAGCGAACCGGTGGCAATACGGAAGCCGCTCACGGTCAGGATGCCGTCGGCGACAAGATCATCCGGGTCGCGCTGCAGGACTTCCTCTGCGGCGACGATCGCGTGGGCGTAGTTGGTGCGGTCGAATTCAAGCTGGGCCGTGCGGACCCAGGGCTCCTTGCGGACGGGATCGGCACGGGCGGCATCGGCCAGTGCACCTACGGCGTAATCCACCTGGCCCGCCTCGAGCGCGGCTTCGGCCTGGGCCATGAGCCCGGCGTAATCGGGCGCAGCGGTCTGCGAGGTGGTTGCGCAGGCGCCCAGCATGGAGAGCAGCGCCATCGCGGCAAAGCAACGGAGGCCCCCACGGGCACGCCCGGACAATCCCTGCACCTTCCCTGTCAAACGCATCCCTGTTGCACTCCCTTCGGTCATCAATGACCCCTTCAATCGATCCTGATTGGTCCATTACACGCAGCAGGTCCATCGCTGCGCACGCTGGAATCCGCTGCGCCAAGCGCGCCGATTCCGTTCCATGCTGCCTTCCGGTGTGGGTATAGTAGCCTTTCCGTATTACGTCAAGACTGACGCCCCGCGAACGCGCAAGCGACTCTGGAATGTGTCGTCTGCCCCCGTTCTCCCGATGCCGACCATGACGAGGTCGACGCGGACATTAAAAACCAGCGCACCAGGCGATTCAAGTATGGACACTCACTTCGCACGCTCTTCCCTGCCCATTTCCTTTGCCGCAGGCCTGCCGGCCCGCTGCCTCCTGCTGCTGTTCGCGGCGCTGCTGCTGGCCGGGTGCGCCAGCAAGGGCGGCATCGGCAAGGCGGTCAACCGCACGCTGGAAACCGTAGGCCTGCGCGAAGTCGATGCCGACACCAAAGCCGGAATCCGGACTATTCCGCTGCGCCTGTATGCGGGCGACAACCTCAATGCCGGCAACGGTTCGCGCGGCCTGGCCACCGTGGTCAGGATCTACCACCTGCGTGGGACCCAGCGATTTGAACAGGTGCCCTTCGACGCGCTGATGGACGAAAACCGGGAGCGCGCGGAACTGGGCAACGATCTGGTTGAGGTGCGCGAGCTGGTACTGACGCCGGGCATCCGGCGGGAACTGGAAGAGCGCCTGCCAGCCGAGGCCACCCACCTGGGCGTGGTGGCCCTGTTCCGTGCGCCGGCCCACGGCCGCTGGCGCTACGCGTTCGATGCGCGCCATGCCGATGCAACCGGACAGGGCATCACCATTGGCCTGCACGCCTGTGCGCTCACCACCAGCAGCGAGGCCCTGGCCTCGACGCCGCCCGGCGATCCCGGCAGCCTGGTGTCGGCCCGGTGTGCGCAATAGGAGCCGGCTCGGGAGCCGGGGCCCTGGCCGTTGCCTGATCCGGTCCCGCATGGGTAAGCTGCACACCCGGTAACGGACCCGATCAGGCATCGGTCCGCTCCCGTCCACCGCGCCAAGGCAGGCCCGGAAACAAGCCAAAGGATTGCAGCGTGTCTCATGTCAGTCGGATGTCGAAAGTGTTCTGGGGCGAAGGCCTGTTCCTGCGGCCACAGCATTTCCAGCGCCAGGACGCCTATCACGAAGCCCGCCTGCAGGACCTCTCGCGCAGCCTGCATCCCTGCCCCTGGGGCGTACGACGCCTTCGGGTAGACACCCAGAGCCTGGCGACCGGCACGCTGCGTCTGCTGGAGGCCTCGGCGGTGTTCGCCGACGGCGAAAGCTACGACGCTCCTTCGCACGATGCCCTGCCCGACGCCCTGTCGCTGTCCGCGCTGCCGGAAGGCGTGCAGTCCAGCACCATCCACCTCGCGCTGCCGCTGCTGCGCGAACATGGCGGCAACTGCGGCAACGGGACCGAGGATGGCCAGGCCGCGCGTTTCCAGCAGCGCAACCTGCCCACGCCCGACCTGTTCAGCGATGCTTCGGAAGCGGAACTCGCCTACCTGGGCAAGGCCGTGCGCCTGCTGACCGATGACAAGCCGCGCGATGCGTACACCAGCATCCCGGTGGCGCGTATCCGGCGCACCTCCACCGGCGCGTTCGAGCTGGATGACAGCTTCGTCGCGCCCGTGCTCCACATCGATGCCAGCCCGCGCCTGCACAGCCAGCTGCGCGGATTGCTGGACGCGCTGCAGGCCAAGGTGGATGCGCTCTATGGCGTGCACCGGCAGCCGTCGGAGCACATCATCGAGTTCCGCTCCGGCGATATCGCTTCGTTCTGGCTGCTGCATACCGCCACGTCGTCGTTTGCCACGCTCTCGCACCTGTTCCATCAGGCCGGGCTGCATCCCGAGCGCCTGCACCAGGAGCTGCTGCGCCTGGCCGGCGGCCTGCTCACGTTCTCGCGCAGCTACGCCCTGGCCGACCTGCCGCGCTATGAGCACGAGTCGCCGGAGGCCGGGTTCGAACAGCTGTTCTCGATGATCCGCGAACTGCTGGATACGGTGATCTCGGCGCGCTATTTCCAGATCGCACTGCAGGAAGTGAAGCCGTCGTTCCACGTGGGCCGGATCGATTCCCAGCGGATCGACGACAACTCCGTGTTCTACCTCGGCGTCGCCGCCGACATGCCTGCCCAGGAACTGATCCAGACCGTGCCGATCCGCTTCAAGGTCGGCGCGCCGGACGACGTGGAAAAGTGCGTGCTGTCCGCCCTGCCCGGGGTGAAGCTGGCGCATGCGGCGCAGGTGCCGGCCGCCATCCCGGTACGTCCCGGCAGCCACTACTTCTCGGTGGAGGCGCGCGGACCGCTGTACGAGCGGATGCTCAAGGCACAGTCGCTGATGATCTACGTGCCCGGCGGCGTGCGTGAACTCAAACTTGAACTGATCGCGGTGGCGCCATGAACAGCAACCTGCCCCCTGTCCCCGGCTCGATGCCTTCGCTGACTCCGCAGCTGGCGGCGGCGCCGGCAGCCGGTGCGCCAACGCCGCGGACGCTGGCCGACCTGATGTCCGACGGCTTCTACCTCCTGCTGCTGGTCAAGCGTGGACAGCTGCCCACCGACGGGGAAGCGTTCGTCCAGTCGGTGCAGCAGTTCCTGGACCGGGTGGAACGCGGGGCGATGAAAATGGGCATCGCCTCGGAAGATGTCTATGCCGCCAAGTACGCCTTCTGTGCGGCCATGGACGAGGCCATCCTCACCCAGCCCTCGCCGCTGCGCGACACCTGGGAGCTGCAGCCGCTGCAGCTGCGCCTGTTCGGCGACCATCTGGCCGGCGAGAACTTCTTCGAGCGGCTGGAGGAACTGCGTGCACAGGGCGCGCCGCGCCTGCCTTCGCTGGAGGTCTACCACTACTGCCTGCTGCTCGGCTTCGAAGGCAAGTACCGGTTGGAAGGACCTGAAAAGCTCGGTTATCTCACCGCCCGGCTCGGTGACGAGATTGTCTACCTGAAGGGCAAGCGCACCGGCTTCGCCCCGCACTGGCCGCCACCGGACAGCGTGAAGCACACCCTGCGCCGGGTGGTGCCCCTGTGGCTGCCCGCCGTGCTGGTGGCCGGGTTCGGACTGCTCGGCTACCTGGGCCTCAACGCCTGGTTCGGCCACCAGACGGAGCAGACCCTGGCGGCCTACAACAACGTGGTGCAGATGCCGGAACGCACGGCGCACGTCACCATTACCCTGCCCTGACGGAACGGCGGGCCAACCAAAGGCACGCCTTGCCCGGAGCATGGGCACCTAGAATCGGATGTTCATCCGGATTCCAAGGTTTCCCATGCACGCATCCCGCTCCCTGACACTCCTCGCCTCCGCTGTGCTGGCCGTTCTGGCCGCCGGCGGCTGCAGCCCCGCGGCGCCCGCCGGCGACACGGCCAGCGCTGCAGGGCAAGCCGCCTCCGCGCAGGCCGGCACGATCGCCGAGTTCTTCGACGCCTTCACCGACGAGTGGATGCTGCGCCAGCCCTCTTCCGCGACGGGCAGCCGCTATTTCGACGATGCGCGGCAGGACGAGATGGATCGCCAGCTGACGCCGATGACATCGGAGTTCCGGCAGGAAACGGTGGAACTGGCGCGGCGTGGACTGGAGCAGCTGCAGCAGTTTGATTTCAATGCCATGGACGATACCGAGCGGGTGTCGGCCGAAATGATGCGCTGGCAGCTGCAGGCGATCGTCGATGGGGAGGCATTCGCCCACCTGCAGTTTCCGCTGAACCAGTTTGGCGGGGCCAACGTGCGCCTGCCGAACCTGATGACGGTGGTGCACCCGGTCTCCAGCGCGCGCGATGCGGAGAACTACCTGGCGCGGCTGCGGCTGATCGGGACGCGGATGGGCGAAGCGCGTGATGAGGCCGCAACACTGGCCAGCCGCGGGATCCTGCCGCCCCGCTTCATCCTGGAGGCGACCATCAGCCAGATGAAGCAATTCATCTCACCGGCGCCCGCGGGCAATCCGCTGGTGACCACGTTCCAGGGGCGCCTGTCCGGGGTGGAGGAGATCGAAGCCCAGCAGCGCGATGCCCTGGTGGAGCAAGCCGCCGGCATCGTGGCCGACAGCGTCTATCCCGCCTGGCAGGAAGCGATTGCCGTGCTCGAAGCGCAGCTGCCCGAGGCCACCGATGACGCTGGCCTGTGGCGCTTTGATGACGGGGCCCAGGCCTACGCCCACCACCTGCACCGCTTCACCTCCACGGATCTGGACGCCGAACAGATTCACGCGCTGGGCCTGGAGGAGGTGGCCCGGATCGAAGGCGAGATGGATGAGATCCTGCGTGCACTGGGCCGTACCGAAGGCAGCGTCAACGAGCGCGTCGCCCAGCTGCGCCAGGACCTGGCCTACCCGGACAACGATGAAGGCCGCACCCGGATCATGGCCGACATCGAAACCATGATGCGCGACGCCGAGCGCCGCGCCGACGCGCTGTTCGACATCCGGCCGA
>DXCY01000251.1 GCA_019115725.1 Candidatus Luteimonas excrementigallinarum | reverse complement strand
ATCCGCGATCCGGAGCAGCACCTGACGGTGCTGGTGTTGACCAACCGCAACGCCCCGCGCCCTTATCCGCTGGCGCGGCGGATCATGGACGAGTTCAGCCGCTGATCCGGCCCTGCGGCCCTGACCTTCCCAATCGCCATGTCACGAACAGTCCGCACCCTCCTTGTTGTCATCGTGCTGGCGGCACTGGCCGTGCTCGGCTGGCGCTGCCTGCAGGCGCCGCCGTCACCCGCGGACCCGGATGCCGCATCGGCCCCCGCGCTGGCCCCGCAGGCCGACGCGGTGCCGCAATCCAGCGACCCCGCCGCACAGCGGATCGAAGCCGACCTGCGCCGGCTGGCGGATCCCGCCATGCAGGGACGCGAAACCGGTACCGAGGGCTTTGAGCGCGCGGCAGCCTTCGTGGCCGCGCGCATGGCCGAAGCCGGGCTGGCGCCCGGCGGCGATGACGGCACCTGGTTCCAGCGCGTACCGCTGCTCACCGGAGTGCCGCTGCGCGAAGGCGCGCGGCTGGCGGTGGAGCGCGAAGGACAGGTGGAGGAGCTGCGTTTCGGCGATGACTTCCTGCCGTGGTCCAACTTCAACACCGGCCGCCATGCGGTCCGCGCGGAGGCGGTGTTCGTGGGCCATGCCATCCACGCCCCCGGGCTCGGCCACGATGATTTCGCCGGCGTAAACCTGCGCGGCCGCATCGCGGTGCTGATGCCGGGCGCGCCGGACACGTTCGACCATTACGCCCGCGCTTTCCATTCGGCCACGCGGGAGAAGATGCAGGCTCTGGTGGACCGCGGCGCGGTGGGCGCGGTGATCGTGTCCTCGCCGCAGTTCGAAGCGCGCCTGCCCTGGGCCCGCATGCAGGCCGCGTGGGACAAGCCCGCCATGCGCCTGCGCGATGCGGAAGGCTTCGCGGTGGACGGGTTCCCGCAGCTGCAGGCGGTGGCGGCGGTGGGCGTGGCCCAGGCCGACAAGTTGCTGATGGCGCCTGGGCGCACCGCGGCGCAGGTGTTCGAGCGCGCCCGCACCGGCAAGGGCCGCGCGTTCGACCTGGAGGCGACGGTGGTGATCGAGGGCGGCACCCGGATCGAGGCGCTGGATTCCCATAACGTGATCGGCCGGCTGGCGGGCAGCGACCCGGCCCTGGCCGGCGAACACGTGGTGCACACCGCGCACCTGGACCACGTGGGCATCATCGGCCTGAGCGATGGCGATGCCATCCACCACGGCGCGATCGACAACGCGCTGGGCGTGGCGATCCTGCTGGAAACGGCGCAGGCCATGGCTGCCGCCGAGGCGCCGCGGCGCTCGCAGCTGTTCGCCGCGCTCACCGGCGAAGAGCAGGGCCTGCTGGGGGCACAGCACTTCGTGGCCCACCCGACCGTGCCGCGCGCGGGCCTGGTGGCCAACATCAACATCGACATGCCGGTGCTGCTGGCACCAAGCACCGACGCGGTGGCGATCGGTGCGGAGCACTCCACGCTGGAAGAAGCGGTGGCGGCGGCCGCGGAGGAGGTGGGCGTGAAGCTTTCCCCGGATCCGTTCCCGGAGGAGGTCACCTTCGTGCGCAGCGACCAGTACGCCTTTGTGCACGCCGGCATCCCCGCGGTATACCTGGACGGCGGCGTGGAATCGGCCGATGGCGAACGCGATCCGCGCCTGGCGCTCACCTGGTTCCTGCGTAACTGCTATCACCAGCCCTGCGACGACGCGACCCAGCCGATCCAGTACGACGATGCCGCCCGCCTGTCCCGTCTGTCCGCCGCCCTGGCCACGCGGATCGGCAATGACGACGCCCGCCCCAGCTGGAAGCCCGGCGACTTCTTCGGCGAGCGCTTCGGCAGCCGCCCGTAGGTCGGCCCTACGCGGCCGACGTCTTACCGACCCGCCGGTCCGTCTCATCCGTAGGCCGGCCCTACGCGGCCGACGCGTCGGGGGCGTAGCCCCGACCTGCCGCTTCGGCAGCCGCAGGCGCTGAGCCACGGGCCGCACTCCCTTCCGGGGGTCTTTGAAACACGCCGCGGATTAAACTGGCGGGATGCTTCGTTCCCCTACTCCGGCCGAGAAGGTCGGCCTGTCGATCGCCGTGGCCACGGGCCTGTACGGCATTTCATTTGGTGCGCTGTCGGTGGCGGCCGGGCTGTCGTTCTGGCAGACGGTGGCGTTGAGCGCGCTGATGTTCACCGGCGGCTCGCAGTTCGCCTTCATCGGCGTGCTGGGCGGGGGCGGCAGCGGAGCGGCGGCGCTGGGCGCGGCCAGCCTGCTGGGGGTGCGCAACGCGGTCTATGGCATGCAGATCAACCAGTGGCTGCGGCCGCGGGGCTGGAAACGGCTGGCGGCGGCGCAGGTGACGATCGATGAATCCACGGCCACCGCCGCCTCGCAAAGCGATCCGGCCGAACAGCGGCGCGGGTTCTGGGCCGCGGGGGTCGGGATCTACCTGCTCTGGAACCTGTTCACCGCGCTCGGGGCCGCCTTGGGCGATGCGCTCGGTGATCCCCGCCAATGGGGCCTGGACGGGGCCGCGGTGGCGGCGTTCCTGGGCCTGCTGTGGCCGCGGCTGCGCGGGCGCGAGCCGGTGGCCATCGCGCTGGTATGCGCGCTGGTGACCGCGGTGGCACTGCCACTGACACCGGCGGGAGTGCCGATCCTGATCGCGGCGCTGGTGGCCGGGGCGCTGGGCTGGCGCGGCCCGGTGCTGCCGCGCGCGCTGCGGGGGCATGCCCGGTGAGCATGTGGGCCTGGATCCTGCTGGCCTCGCTGCTGGCCTTTGCCACCAAGCTGGCCGGGCACCTGGTGCCGGAGCGCTGGCTGGCCGGTGCGCGGATGACCCGGGTGACGGCGGCGCTGACCATCGGCCTGCTGGCGTCGCTGACGGTGATGAACGCGTTCTCCGGCAACGGCGGGCTGGCGCTGGACGCCCGCGCCGGCGCGCTGCTGGCCGCGGCCGCGGCACTCGCGCTGCGGGTCCCGTTCCTGGGCGTGGTGGTGGTGGGCGCGGCGGCCGCAGCGCTGCTGCGCCTGGCCGGCCTGCCCTGAGCGTCCTTCAGCTGGTGACAGGCCAGCGGCGGATATGCTGCCGGCCATGCCTGACCGGACTTTGACCCGCGGCGCCCTGCGCCGGTGGACCCGCCCCGTGGCCGCGGCCGCGTGCGCGGCCCTGCTGCTGGCCGCCTGTGGCCGCGATGCGGTGCGCCCGACGCCGCCGGTGGCCGTGGATCCCACGCCGGCTCCGCTGCCCGCGCCGCCACCGGTACGGGTGGGGTTGGCGCTGGGCGGGGGCGCAGCCAAGGGCTTTGCCCACATCGGCGTGATCAAGATGCTGGAGGCCAATGACATCCGCATCGACGTGGTGGCCGGCACCAGCGCCGGCAGCGTGGTGGGCGCCATGTACGCCGGCGGCATGGACGCCTTTGCCCTGCAGGAGCGCGCGGTGGCACTGGACGAGGCCGCGATCCGCGACGTGCGGCTGTTCAGCGGCGGCCTGCTGCAGGGACAGAAGCTGCAGGATTACGTGAATGCCCAGGTGGAGGGGCGACCGATCGAACGGCTGGGCAAGCCCTTTGCCGCGGTGGCCACGCGCCTGGATGACGGCGCACGCACGGTGTTCACCCGCGGCAATACCGGCCAGGCGGTGCGCGCCTCCAGCGCGGTGCCGGGGGTATTCGAACCGGCGAAGGTGGGCGGGGCCAGCTACGTGGACGGCGGGGTCAGCAGCCCGGTGCCGGTGGACGCGGCGCGCCAGCTGGGCGCCGACGTGGTGATCGCGGTGGATATTTCCACCCAGGCCAGCGGCCAGGCGCCCGACCACCTGCTGGGCATCGTCAACCAGTCGATCGCGATCATGGGCCAGCGCCTGGGCGCGGAGGAGCGCAATCGGGCCGAGGTGGTGATCCGCCCGGCAGTGAACGATATCGGCCCGGCCGATTTCAGCCAGCGCGCACGGGCCATTGCCGATGGCGAGCGCGCCGCCGTGGCCGCGCTGCCGCAGATCCGCCAGGCGATCGCCCGGGTGCAGGAACAGCGCGCTGCGGCGCTGGCCCCGCGTCCGGTGCCGCAGCAGCCACAGGCGGCCACGGCCTGCGATGCGGGCTGGATCCAGGCGCTCAATCCGTTCCACCGCACGCCGGCGGAATGCGCCCGCTGAGGACGGCGTCGATCAGCCCGGCAGCGGCAGGCCGCGGAACGCCTTCACCGTGCGCAGCACGAAGTTCGAGTTCACGTCGGCCACCCCTGCGGCGTTGAGCAGGCGGTCGAGCAGGAAGCGCGAGAAGTGATCCAGATCTTCCACCACCACCTGCAGCAGATAGTCCATATCGCCACTGAGCGCGTGGCAGGCCACCACCTCGTTCCAGCCCTGGACGGCGGTGCTGAAGCGCTGCACGTAGCTGGCATCGTGCTTTTCCAGCTGCACCCGCACGAAGGCCTGCAGGCCGAGCCCGAGCCGCTCGGCGTCCAGCTCCACCCGATAGCCGGCAATCACCCCGCTGCGCTCCAGCCGCTGCACCCGTCGCAGGCAGGCCGAGGCCGACAGGTGCACGCGCTCGGCCAGCTCGGCATTGGTGAGCCGGCCGCGTTGCTGCAGCTCAGCCAGCAGCTGCAGGTCCGTGCGGTCCATCTGGATAGCCTGCATTGATCTGACGCCTTATTGCCTGATGACGCAATGATCTTGCGCGACAGGCCGCACTGCGCGCAACAACGCAAACCCGTTGCGCCGCCCGCGCGCTAGGCTGGAGCTGTCCGCATTGGAGAGTCAGCCGCCATGAACAGCCAGCCGCGCCGGGTCGAGAACCTGCATACCGACAAGGGCAAGGTGCCGGTGTACGCCACCGGGGTGGTGGATCAGCCCTGGGACGACTACAGCGCCGACGACCACGCCACCTGGACCACGCTGTACGCGCGCCAGCGCGAGATCCTGCCGGGCCGCGCCTGCAACGAGTTCCTCGACGCCCAGGACGCGATGGGCATGACCGCCGACCGCATTCCGAAGTTCTCCGACCTCAACGTGGAGCTGGGCAAGGCGACGGGCTGGAGCCTGATCGGCGTGGAAGGCCTCCTGCCGGAGCTGGATTTTTTCGACCATCTGGCCAACCGCCGCTTCCCGGTGACCTGGTGGATCCGGCGCCCGGACCAGATCGACTACATCGAGGAGCCCGACCTCTTCCACGATCTGTTCGGCCACGTGCCGCTGCTGATGAACCCGATGTTTGCCGACTACATGCAGGCTTACGGCGAGGGCGGGCTGAAGGCCCACGGGATCGGCGAAGAGGCGCTGCAGGCGCTGACCCGGCTGTACTGGTACACGGTGGAATTCGGACTGATCGATACGCCGGAGGGATTGCGGATCTACGGCGCCGGGATCGTGTCGTCCAAGGGCGAGTCGATCCATTCGCTGGAGAGCGACGCACCCAACCGGATCGGCTTCGATGTCGAACGGATCATGCGCACCCGCTACCGCATCGACACCTATCAGAAAACCTATTTCGTGATCGACAGCTTCGCGCAGCTGATGCGCGCGACCGAGCCGGACTTCACCCCCATCTATGCGCGCCTGGCGGAACTGGAGTCGCTCCCGGCGGGTGAGGTGCAGGGCGATGACCGCGTGTTCCATCGCGGCACCGGTGAGGGCTGGGCCACCGACGGCGATATCTGATCCCGGCGCGGCACGACACCGTGCGCGCCCGAAAGGGCATCGCACGCAAAGGACTGTCTCAACGTCGTGATCTTTCCCACACGGGGGATCAGCGATCATGGCGCGCATGCATTCCCTCTCCCGTCTGTCCCTGGCCCTGGCCGGCCTGCTGGCCGGTACCCCCCTGCTCGCTTCAAGCCCCGCCGATGACGCGGCGGGCGACGCAACCGATGCAGCCACCCTTGATCGCGTGGTGGTCCAGGCCAGCCGCCTGCGCGGCGTCAATGCGTTCGACATGCCCGCATCGGCCAGCGTGGTCTCGCTGGAGGATGACGCCAACCGCGCCGATGCTGACGTGTCCGAAGTGCTGCGCGGCATCCCCGGCCTGCTGGCCCGCGACCGCCGCAACCTGGCCCAGGACACCCAGCTCTCGATCCGCGGCTTCGGCTCGCGCGCCACCTTCGGCGTGCGCGGCCTGCGCCTGTACGCCGACGGCATTCCGGCATCCATGCCCGATGGCCAGGGCCAGCTGTCGCACTTCAGCCTGATGGGCGGCGAGCGTATGGAAGTGCTGCGCGGGCCGTTCTCGGCCCTGCATGGCAACTCGTCTGGCGGGGTGGTTCAGATCTGGAGCGCAGACGGCCAGCCGGGCGATCCCTGGCAGGCCCGCGCCACCTGGGGCGCCGACAGCACCTGGACCGCGGCCGCGCAGCTGCTCGGCGGCACCGAACGCATGGGCTACAACCTGGCGCTCTCGCGTCTGGACACCGATGGCTGGCGCGACCACAGCGCCGCGCGCCGCGATGTAGCCAACCTCAAGCTCGGCTTCGACATCGGCGGCGGCGGGCGCCTGCAGCTGATAGCCAACCATGTGGATATACCCGAGGCGCAGGATCCGCTGGGCCTGACCGCCGCCCAGGTGCGCGAGAACCCCCGCCAGGCCGTGGCCAATGCGCACCTGTACAACACCCGCAAGAGCGTGCGCCAGAGCCAGGCCGGCGCGGTGTTCGAACAACAGCTCGGCCCCCGCCAGACCGTGCGCCTGATGGCCTACGGCGGCGAGCGCGAGGTGCTGCAGTACCTGCCCATTCCGCCTGCGCCGCAGGGCGGCCCGCTGCACGCCGGCGGGGTGATCGACCTGGACAACCGCTACCACGGCTTTGATGCGCGCTGGTCGCTGCAGTCCGAACTGGGCGGGCGCCCGCTGGAAGTGACCGTGGGCACCAACGTGGACCGCCAGCGCCAGGACCGGCGCGGCTGGGAAAACTTCGTCGGCGACCAGCTGGGCGTGCGCGGCGGGCTGCGCCGCGACGAGCGCAACCGGCTGGAGAACGCCGATGTCTATGCCCAGGCCTGGTGGCGCCTGGCCAACCAGTGGTCGCTGCTGCTGGGCGCGCGCCACAGCGAGGTCGAATTCGATTCCAGCGATAATTTCGTGACCGCGGTCAATCCCGATGACAGCGGCCGGGTGCGCCACCACCACACCGCACCGGTGGCCGGCATCAGCTTCGCCCCCAGCCACAACCTGCGTCTGTACGCCTCGGCCGGACGCGGGTTCGAAACCCCCACCTTCAACGAAATCTCCTACCGCGCCGACGGCGGCGCCGGACTGGCGTTCGACCTGCAGCCGGCGGTGAGCGACAACTACGAGCTGGGCATGAAATGGCGCGCCGATGACGGCATGCGCCTGGAAGCTGCCCTGTTCCGCGCCGACACCGACGACGAGCTGGCCGTGGCCCGCAACGCCGGCGGTCGCAGCAGCTTCCGCAACGTGGGCAGCGCGCGCCGTCAGGGCCTGGAGCTGGCCTGGGGCATGCCGCTGGGCGAAGCGTTCGACCTGGCCGTGGCCGCCACCCAGCTGGATGCCACCTTCCGCAGCAGCGAGCTGGTCTGCGTGGACGCCGACTGCACGGCACCGGCCATCCTGGTGGAGGAAGGCGCGCGCATTCCCGGCGTGCCGGAACAGCAGCTCTCGGCGCGGCTGGCGTGGCAGGAAGGACCGTGGAGCGCGGCGCTGGAAGGCGAAGCGGTCTCGTCCGTCCCGGTCAACGACCTGGGCACCGAATCCGCCGCGGGCTACGGCCTGCTGCATCTGGAGGCCTCGCGCAGCTGGCGCAGCGCCGCTGGCACCTGGCGGGCCTTCGCACGCATCGACAACCTGCTCGATCGCGACCATATCGGCTCGGTGATCGTGAACGAAGGCAACGGCCGCTTCTACGAACCGGGCCGCGACCGCGCCTGGCTGATCGGCCTGCACTGGACCGGGAACCGCTGAGCCGCCGCGCCGGAAATGCTATGTTTGACGGGATGCGTGCCGGGTGTTTTTCCGGCCGCTCCCCCTTCCGCTGACGAAGTGATGCCGTGTCCATTTTCGCGAACGTAGAACTGGTGCCCGGGGATCCGATCCTGGGCCTGACCGATGCCTTCCGTGCCGATCCGCGTCCCACCAAGGTGAACCTGGGGGTCGGGATCTACTACGACGAGGAAGGCCGGATTCCGGTGATGGGTGCGGTGCAGCAGGTGGAGCGCACGCTGGCCGAACAGAGCCCGGCGCGCGGCTATCTGCCCATCGACGGCATGCCCGACTACCGCAGCGCCACCCGCGAGCTGCTGTTCGGCGCCGATTCCCCGCTGATCAGCGAGGGCCGCGCCAGCACCACCCAGACCATCGGCGGCAGCGGCGCGCTGCGCGTGGGCGCCGACCTGCTCAGGCATGCGCTGCCGTTCGCCCGCGTGGCCATCAGCACGCCGAGCTGGGAAAACCACCGCGCCCTGTTCCCGGCGGCCGGCTTCGAGGTGGTCGACTACACCTACTTCGACGATGCCAGCCACGGCCTGGACTTTGACGGCATGCTGGCGGACCTGGGCAAGCTGGAAGCCGGCACCGTGGTGCTGCTGCACGCCTGCTGCCACAACCCGACCGGCGCCGATCTCAACCGCGAACAGTGGGCCCAGGTGATCGACCTGCTGCACGAACGCGGCCTGGTGCCGTTTTTGGACATGGCCTACCAGGGCTTTGACCAGGGCATCGCCGAGGACGCGCATGCGATCCGCCTGCTGGCCGAATCGCCGATCCGCACCTTCCTGGTGGCCAGCTCGTTCTCCAAGTCGTTCTCGCTCTACGGCGAGCGCATCGGCGCGCTGACCGTGGTCAGCGACAACGCCGAGGAAAGCGCGCGCGTACAGTCGCAGGTCAAGCGCCTGGTGCGCACCAACTACTCCAGCCCCTCCACCCACGGCGCGGCGCTGGTGGCCGGCGTGCTCAACGATCCGGCGCTGCGTGCGCAGTGGGAAGCCGAGCTCGGCCAGATGCGCACCCGCATCCACGCCCTGCGCGACGGGCTGGTGGAGCGGCTGGCGGCGCAGGGCGCGGCCGATTTCGAGTTCATCCGCCACCAGGCGGGCATGTTTTCCTACTCCGGCCTCAACCGCGCCCAGGTGGATCGCCTGCGCGAGGAATTCGGCATCTACGCCGTCGGCACCGGCCGCATCTGCGTGGCCGGACTGAACATGGACAACATCGACTACGTGGCCGAAGCGGTCGCCAACGTCAGCCGCGGCTGACCGGAGCGGGCATGGACGCGGCTGCCGGGACAACGGACGATTTCATCCACGTGGTGCCGGCCGCCCTGGAGGCCGATGCCTGCGCGCTGATCGTCGAGCGCATGCGGGCCAGCAGCCAGCTGCAGCCCGGCCGGGTGGGCGGCGGCGTCTATCCCGAACTCAAGCGCAGCCGCGATCTGCCCCTGGCCGGCAACCGCGAATGGGCCGATGTGGAGCAGGCACTGAACGTGGCGGTCTACGCCGGCCTGCTCGATTACCTGCGGCGCTGGCCGCAGGCGCTGATCGCGCCGCTGATGCTGCAGCAGCCCGGGCCCGACGGCCAGCTGCGCCGGCTGGAAGCGGCCGACCTGGCGGCGATGGACAATGCCGCCCTCGGCCAGCTGGCCCGCACCTGCCTGCGCCCGGGGCCGGTGAACCTGCAGTGGTATACCGCCGGTGAAGGCGGCTATCCGTACTGGCACTGCGAGCTGTATCCGCGCGATGCCGAAGGCGAAACCCTGCACCGCCACCTGCTGTGGACGATCTACCTCAACGACGGATTCAACGCCGGCGAGACCGAGTTTCTGTTCCAGCAGCGCAAGGTTGCCCCGCGCACCGGCGACCTGCTGATCGCGCCCACCGGGTTCACCCATACCCACCGCGGCAACCGGCCCGAGGGCGCGGACAAGTTCATCGCCACCAGCTGGATCCTGTTCCAGCGCGCGGAGCAGCTGTACGGCGGCAACCCGGCCGGCACCTAGCCTGGGCGAAAGCCGTCAGTTCCCCGCGTCCTGGTCGGTGGCCAGGGGCAGTTCCACATGGAATCGGGCGCCTTCACCCGGCTTGGCATCGGCCTGGATGCGCCCACCGTGGCGTTCGACGATGGCCTGGGCAATCGCCAGCCCAAGGCCGTTGCCGCCGCCCTGTTCGCTGGGATGCAGGCGCTGGAAAGGTTCGAACAGGCGCCCGGCATAGCGCATGTCAAAGCCGCTGCCCTCATCGCGCACTTCGATCCGCAGCTGCCCGTCGACGGGCTGGCCGCTGACCTGGATCCGCACGGGTCCGGGCGCGGAAAATTTCCATGCGTTGTGCAGCAGCCGCTCCAGCATCTGCTTGAGCTGGCGCTCATCACCGCGGACGTACAGGTCCGGCTGCACCGTGGCTTCGAGCGTGCGCTCCGGATCGGCATCCTGCAGCTCGGCCAGGCTCCACTCCACCAGCAGACCCAGGTCCACGCGCTGCTCGCGCAGCGGGGCGCGGGCCACGTGGGACAGCTGCAACAATCCATCGATCAGTCCGTCCATGCGCGTCGCCGCCTCGCGGATCCGCTGCAGGTAACCGCGACCCTCGTCACCCAGCGCGGCGGAATGATGCTGGTCGATCAACCCGGCATAGCTGCTGATCGCCCGCAGCGGCGCACGCAGGTCATGCGAAATGCCCGTCGCGAGCACTTCCTGCTGCGCGCGCAGCGCCTGCAGCGCGTGTTCGGTTTCTGCCAGCCGCTCCTCGGGCGTGAGCGGTGGCGGCGCGGAATCCGGATCGGAAAGCATCGTGCCAAGCCCCTGTGAACAAACTCCTGTGAAGCGGGCGCAGTGTAACGGGGTGGCGATGATGGTCGCGTGGTTCGGCGGACCGGGCTGGATCAGAACAGTTCGCCCTGCGGCGACGGGCGCCGGGGCGGGGTGAAACGGCTGCAATCGAGCGCCGGCAGCTGGCCGAACCCGAGCCGCCGCCGGGCGCGGGCGAAGCGGGCGGCAATCAGGTCGGCGAACGGACCCTCGCCGCGCATGCGCCGGCCGAAGGCGCTGTCGTAATCACGGCCGCCGCGCATCTGCTGGACCAGGCTCATCACATGCGCGGCACGATCGGGATAGTGCAGCTCCAGCCACTCGCGCCAGATTTCCTTGAGCTCGTGCGGCAGGCGCAGCAGGACGTAGCTGGCCGAACCGGCGCCGTGGTCGCGCGCGGCCTCGAGGATCGATTCCAGCTCCATGTCGGTGATCGCCGGCACCACCGGCGCCACCAGCACGCCCACCGGAACCCCGGCATCGGCCAGGCGCCGGACCGTGGCCAGGCGCGTGTGCGGCGCGGCCGCACGCGGCTCCATCCTTGCCGACAGCCGGTTGTCCAGGGTGGTGATCGACAGGTACACGGTCACCAGCCCCTCGCGCGCCATCGGTGCGAGCAGATCAAGATCGCGCGTCACCAGCGCGCCCTTGGTCACGATGCTGCACGGATGCCGGCATTCGGCCAGCACCTCGAGCAGCTGCCGGGTCACCGACCAGTCGCGCTCGATCGGCTGGTAGCCATCGGTGTTGATGCCCAGCGCGATCGGCGAACACCGATAGGAGGGCCGGCCCAGCTCATCGCGCAGGCGCTCGGCGGCATTGGTCTTGGCGTACAGGCGGGTCTCGAAATCCAGCCCCGGCGACAGGTCCAGATAGGCATGCGAAGGCCGTGCAAAGCAGTACACGCACCCGTGCTCGCAGCCACGATACGGATTGACCGACTGGGTGAAGCCCACATCCGGCGACTGGTTGCGGCTGATCACCCGCCGCGCGGATTCCCCGGTGACCACGGTCTCAAGGCGCGATTGCGCCGCCTCCTCCGCCAGCCCCTGCAGGCCCTCCCAGCCGTCGTCCTCCAGGCGGACCGTCTGCGTCTGGAACCGTCCGTCAACGAAGGAAGCCGCCCCCCGGCCGCGGACGGGAACGGTGGCCGGGCCATGGGTTTTTGCACGGGGTCGCATGGGTTCCATGCTGGCATGCGGCGGTCGCAGCGGGGGAGACGGCAGCTGAAGCAGTCAGGCACGCAGCTGAATACGCACCTGTCCGGTTGGCCGCGATCCTGTCGTTTATTACCCATGCACTGCGACGAGGCACTGGGGCGCAAACCGAGGACCAGCGCATTCACACCGGGGGAACACCATGCAGGCAATCCGTCCATCCCGTCATCCGAAGTTCCTGCCCGCCGGGCAGTCCCCCTGGCGCGCGCCGGCCGCGCGCGACCCGCACCGGAATTCCACCCGTCGCGTGCCCGTCGGGCGTATCCCGCCAGTCCCATGATCGCTGACCGCTGCTCCCGGCCCGCCCGGCCGGAGCGCCCTGCGGACTGCGCCGCTCCATGCCGGCGGCAGCCACACGGTCGACCGCCGCAGCGGGCTTTCATGGCCCTGGCGCCACCCCGGCGTTTCCTTCACTTCCGATGTGACGATCCATGGACAGTTCATCCCCTCCGCATCGACGCTGCGTGATCTGGTTCGGGGCGCCTTCGGCCCACGAACGGAAAATGCTGGCCGCCGCGGGCTGGAACCTGCGCGTGGTCGACCCGCTCGCCGATGCCCACGTGGGCATGCGCGGCGGCGACCAGGTGGTAGCGCTGGTGGACCTGCGCGATGACACGCCGCCGATGATCGAAGCGCTCAAGCGCACCGTGGTCGATCATGCCGACCTGCCGCTGATCGCGATGACGCCCGACAGCGGCGCCGACGACCCCGCGCTACAACCCATCCTGCGCGCCTGCGGTGAACGCATCGTGTGCCCGTTCAACATCCAGCAGCTGTCGCAGGCGCTGGCCAGCTTTGACGAGCGCTCGCCGGGCAGCGGCGACATCGGCGGCATGATCGGTCAGAGCGCGGCGATGCTGGAGGTGCGCGCCACCCTGCACCGCTATGCGCGGGTTGACCTGCCAGTGCTGGTGACCGGGGAAACCGGCACCGGCAAGGAGCTGGCGGCGCGGGCGCTGCACGATCTTTCCGACCGCCGCCGCAGACCGTTCATTGCGGTCAACTGCGGCGCGCTGCCACCCGGGCTGATCCAGGCCGAACTGTTCGGCCATGAGCGCGGCGCTTTCACCGGTGCTGCCAGCCGCCGCATCGGTCTGTTCGAATCGGCCAACACGGGCACCATTTTCCTCGACGAGATCGGCGACCTGCCCATGGACGCCCAGGCCAACCTGCTGCGCGTGCTGCAGGAGGGCACGCTGGAGCGGGTCGGCAACAGCCATTCCACCCGGGTGGATGTGCGGGTCGTGGCCGCCACCCACGTGGATCTGGCCGAGGCGGTGGAACGCGGCCGGTTCCGCCGCGACCTGTATTTCCGCCTCGACGTGCTGCACCTGCAGATGCCGCCGCTGCGCGAGCGCGCGGGTGACATCGAGATCCTGGCCCGGTGCTTTCTGGAAGAGTTCCGCAGTCGGCACCGGGTCAGCGCGCGCGGGTTTGATCCCTCGGCGCGGCGCGCCCTGCTTGCCCACGCGTGGCCGGGCAACGTGCGCGAGCTGCTCAACCGGGTGCGCCGGGCGGCGGTGATCGCCCGGCAGCCGCTGGTCGGCGCCGGAGACCTGCAGCTGGACCATGACGGCAGCGACAGCGGCGAGGAATGCCTGGACAGCGCCCGCCACAGCGCCGAGCGCGAGGCGGTGCTGTCGACCCTGCGCGAAACGGGCTTCAACGTCAGCGCCTGCGCCCGCCGCCTGCGGGTGTCGCGGGTCACCGTGTACCGGCTGTGCAAGAAGCACCAGCTCTCGCTGGCCGAGCTGCGCTGAGTCCCGGTGTCGGGGACGTAGCCCCGACCTACGGGGTCACGTATCGGTAGGTCGGGGCTACGCCCCCGACAACCCGCACCACCAATCCGCGCACCTACAGCGTGTACGGAATCTTGAAGGTCAGGCTGAAGTCCGGCGCATCCGGGGTCAGCCCGATACCCAGCATGCCCACCAGGGTCGCGTTGGGGCTGAGCGCGTGGGTAACGCCCAGGCTCAGGGTGGCGGCATTGGCATCGGTGCCGATCAGCTTCGTCCACTCCCCGCCCTCGTAGCGCGTGCGCGCCCTGGCGTTGAAGCGGTTGTTGTAGGCAATGCTGAGGCTGGTCCGCTCGTTGAAGGCGAACGCCACGCCGGCGCCCAGCTGGAAGGCCCGGCCCAGCTTCACGTGTCCCGGATTCACCGTGGACGGATTGTTGTCGATATCGTCGAAGCTGCCGGTAAAAGCGTGCACATAGCCGATGTTGCCGAACAGGATGGCCGGATCGGTGGCCTTGACCGCCGACAGCCCGGCCGACACCTGCCACACGCCGTTGCCGGTGGGCTGTTCTTCCGGCACTGCGAAGCGGATGAAGTCATCCTCATCGCGCTCCAGCACCCGCCACGGAATCCCGTAGGGTTCGCGGCCGGTGGGCGCGGTAACACCGATATTGAGCACCGTTTCCGGCTTCCAGGCGCTTTCGGAGAACAGCTTCAGGTTGGCGCTGGCGGTGATGTCGCCCAGGCCCGATCCGCTGGTGTGCTCCTGGGCGATCACCGCGGCGGCGCCGCCGGCGCCCCCCTTCTGGTACACGGTGCGGCGCCATACCCACGGCACGTCCAGGTTCAGGGTCAGCCGTGGGGACACGCCCCAGCGCGCCGCCAGGTTGTAGGTCACCGTGTCCGACTCGACGTTCTCGATCGCGATATTGCCGAGGAAGATCGCATCCAGCGCCAGAAACCCGTTGAGGGTGAGCTGCTTGCGGTCATAGCGGTTGTAGCTGAAGCCGTTGTCGATCACCAGGCGCTGGTTGAACAGGGCCTGCTGCTGCTGACGCACGTCGGAGACGCTGCGCGCCTCTTCCTCCCGCGCCCGCTCGGCTTCCTCGGCGGTGCTGGCGTAGCCGGCATCTGCGGGCGGAGGCGGGGCCGTCTGCGCGCTGGCGGTCTCCGCGCCCGCGCCCGCGCCCGTGGGCGGTGGCGACGGCGGCGGCGCGGCGGCCTGCATCGGCGGCGGCGCGGCAGCGGCGGCCGGAACCCGGCCACTGATCCGCGCCTGCAGCGCCTGCATCTGCATGTCCAGCTCGCGCAGGCGGCGCACCTCCTGCGAATAGGCGGCCTTGAGCGCGGCCAGATCCTGCATCAGGCGCGCCATCTCCGCGCGCTCCTGGTCGGTCAATGCCGCCGCCCCTTGCGAACCCGATGCCTGCGGCTCCTGTGCTGGCGACTCCTGTGCTGCCGCCGGCAGGGCCGCCGTAGCCAGTCCTGCGGCCAGCGCGAGCGCCAGCGCGGCCGGACCCGTGCGGTGTAACTGTTGCATGCCTGCCCCCGCGTTCATGCCATCCATGTGCGTGTATCCATCAGATCCCGCCGCCAATGCCCCGGGCGGTGGTCAGCGCCTGCGCCACGTTCTGGTTGAGCATGGCGGTCGCCGGCAGCGACTGGCGCACCAGATCCAGGTGCAGCTGGTTGCTCACCGTCTGTCCGTCACTGGTCAGGCGGATGCTCTGGCCCATGCTGCCGGCGCGGATCCACTGCTCGGCGGCGCCATGTCCGGCCACCTGCAGCAGCACCCCGGCGCTGTTGCCGTCAAAATTCACGCTCGCCGAGGCCGCACCGGAATGCATGCTCACCGGCGAACCGCCGCCC
>DXCY01000250.1 GCA_019115725.1 Candidatus Luteimonas excrementigallinarum | reverse complement strand
GCTGGTGCGGGCTGGTGCGGGCTGGTGCGGGCTGGTGCGGGCTGGTGCGGGCGTCGGGAGCGTAGCCTCGACCTACAACCGTCAGAACGATGGGGACGGGCCGGGGATCAGGGCCGGGTGAGGCGCCAGGCGCGGTGGATGCGGGGGTTGCGGGAGAAATCCTGCGGGATGGTGTCCGCGGTGATCTCCTCGCAGCGGGCAAAGACCGCCACGGCCTCGGCATCAAGGCGGAAGCGGCGGAAGTTGTTGCTGAAGTACAGCACGCCCTCCGGCGCCAGCCTGGCCACGGCGGCCTGCAGCAGGCGCACGTGCTCGCGCTGGATATCGAAGTCGCTGGCCCGGGCCGAGTTGGAGAACGTGGGCGGATCGCAGAACACCAGGTCGTATTCGCCGCGCTCGGCCTCCAGCCAGGCCAGAGCATCGGCCTGCACCATACGGTGGGCGCTGCCGCCGACGCCGTTCTCGCCCAGATTGTCGGCCAGCCACTGCAGATAGGTGGCGGACAGGTCCACGCTGGTGGTCTGCACCGCGCCGCCCAGGGCGGCCTGTACGGTAGCCACGCCGGTGTAGCAGAACAGGTTGAGAAAGCGCTTGCCGCGGGCCTCGGCGCCGATGCGGGCGCGCAGGGGGCGGTGATCCAGGAACAGGCCGGTATCCAGGTAGTCGAACAGGTTCACCCGCAGGCGCGCGGGACCTTCACGCACCACCAGGTGCTCGCCGCGGGCGTCCATGCGCCCGTACTTGCTGCCGCCCTTGCCGCGGCTGCGGGTCTTGACCGCGATGCGCTCCTGCGGAAGCTCGAACACCTCGCGGGCGGCGGCCAGCAGGTCGCCCAACCGGCGCCGCGTGGTGTGTTCGGGAATGCTGGCGGGGGCAGCATATTCCTGCACGTGCAACCAGAGCTGGTCGGGCGCATCGGCTTCGGCATAGACATCGATGGCAGCGGCGTATTCGGGCAGGTCGGCGTCGTAGACGCGGAAGCAGCCGATGCCTTCGCGCGCGCGCCAGGCCTTGAGCGCACGCAGGTTCTTGCGCAGGCGGTTGGCCACCATCTGCGCGCCCTCCCCCAGCGGCCGCGCGGCGGCGGGCTCGCGGCGGACCGGGGCCACGTCATCGCAGACGATGAGGCTGCATTCGAGCGCGCCGTTCCACACCCGGTAACGTTTGCGCGCGCGCAGGCCGGTGGCAAAGGCCAGCTCCTCGTCGCCGCACAGCAGGCTGGCGCGCCAGCCGGGCACGGCCGACGCCAGGGCGTCACCCAGCGCGCGATACAGCGCGGGATCGGCGGCCAGGCGGGCGTCGTAGGGCGGGTTGCAGACGGCGAGGCCGACGCCGGGCTGGCCCACGGACGGATGGCCTTCGGGGTGGGCGCGCAGGGTGGGAAACGCCTCTGAAAGCCGCTCCACCGGAGCCACGCGGAAGTTGATGGCATCGGCCATGCCCGCCGCCGCGGCGTTGCTGATGGCCGCGTCGATGGCGCGGCGGTCGATATCGCTGCCGTGGAAGGCAGGGCGCAATGCGGCCCGGCCGGCCTCGGCGCGGGCCAGTGCGTCGTTCCACAGCGTTTCCAAGACGGCGCGGTCGAAGCCCGGCCAGCGCGTGGGCAGCAGGGGCTCGGTACCGACGGCCGGCTGGCCGGGACGGCCGACCAGGGCATGCAGCCGCTGCAGGCCGGGGGCCACATCGGCCGCCATCAGCGCGCCTTCAACCAGCAGGGTGCCGCTGCCGCACATGGGGTCGAGCAGCGCCCCGCCATTGGCATATACCTGCGGCCAGTCGCCGCGCAGCAGCACGGCCGCGGCCAGGTTCTCCTTCAGCGGCGCTTCGCCCTGGGCCCGGCGCCAGCCACGGCGATGCAGCGGGCCACCTCCCAGATCCACCGCCAGCTGCGCCCTGCCCTTGCGTACCACCAGGTTCAGGCGCAGGTCGGGCTGCGCCAGATCCACGTCGGGACGGGTGCCATCGCGCTCGCGCATGGCGTCGACCACGGCGTCCTTGGTGCGCTGGGCGGCGTAGCGGGCGTGGGTGATGGCGCTGCCGGACACGTGCGCATCCACGGCCAGGGTCATGCCCGGCGCGAGGTGGCGGTGCCAATCCAGCGCGCGTGCGCCGGCATACAGCGCGTGCTCGTCCGGACAGTCCCAGTCGGCCAGCGGCCACAGCACGCGGCTGGCGGTGCGCGCCCACAGCACGGCGCGCTGGGCGTCGGCAAGACTGCCGCTGGCGTTGGCGCCGGCCACCGTGGCGGTGGCTGTTTCGCAGCCCAGCGCCAGCAGTTCATCGGCAAGCAGGTATTCGAGGCCTTTGGCGCAGGAGACGAAGAAATTCATGGCGACAGGGTACAGGGCGCCGGGCCGCCCGATGGCGCCCGGCGGTGACGGGGAGCAGGTGCGGAGCGCGGCCTACAGGGTGGAAAGAAGTTCGGCGAAGGCCGCGGCGGAGGCTTCGACATGGCGCTCCAGCCGGTGGGTGTCATCGACCAGCAGCAGGCGGGCCCGGCGCGGGCGGGCCCAGTCGATGACCTGGGCGGCCGGGATCAGTTCATCGTCCCAGCCGTGGACGATGGACACCGGCACCTCCGCGGCATCCAGCGCGGGCGCCGGGCTCAGGCGCGCCGGCGGTGCCATCAGGAACAGCCCGGCCACCGGCACCTCCAGCGATACCCGTCCGGAAATCCACGCCCCCAGGCTGGAGCCGGCCAGCACCAGCGGGCCGCGCGCGGCGGCGCCCCGGGCGCACTTGAGCAGGCGCTGCAGGCGGCTGGGCACGTCGCCGAGCTCGCTGATCTCACGGCGGGCGTCCAGATCGGTGTAATCGGGCCGCTCGTGGGTCCAGCCCAGGCGTTCGCAGACCTCGGCCAGCGCGGTCACCTTGGTGGCGCCGGGGCCGCTTTCAAAGCCGTGCGAGAGGATGACGTGTCCGCGCGTGCTCATGCCCGCGCAAGCCGTAGATGGATGTCCATGCGCAAATGCTAGAGCATTTCCACCACGGCCGATCCCCCGGCTGCCGCTTGCCCCCGCAAATCGCCTAGCATCCCCCCATGGCTGACTCCGCACCTCCCATCACCCGCCAGCACCTGCCCTACGTCGAGCGCCTGGGCGCACGGGCGATCAGTGAGATCGACCTGGTGGTGATCCACTGCACCGAGCTGCCGGACATGGCGATGGCGCGCGAATACGGCGAGCGCATCCTGTATCCGGACGCAGGTACCGGCGCCGCGGGGCACTGGTATGTGGACCGCGACGGCGCGATCACCGAGTACGTGCCGGCCGGGCGCATCGCCCACCACGTGCGCGGGTGGAACCCGCGTTCGGTCGGGATCGAGCTGGTCAACATCGGCCGTTACCCGCACTGGTACGACAGCAGGCACCAGGCGATGACCGAGGCCTACCCGGCGGCACAGATCGATGCGCTCAATGCGCTGCTCGGCCATCTTGGCGCCACCCTGCCCGGACTGCGCTGGATTGCCGGCCACGAGGAACTGGACACCGACCGCATGCAGGCCAGCGACGATCCGGCGCTGACCGTGGCACGCAAGGTGGACCCCGGCCCGCTGTTTCCGTGGCCGCAGGTACTGGCCCGGGTTCCCTTCCAGCGTCTCCCGCTGCCGGCGGCGCAGCGGCCGGGCTGAGGCAGCGCGGGTACATCGGTACCGGTACGGCACTCCCGACACACCACTCCCAGTACGCCACCCCGGTACAATCGGCGACCGTTTCCACAGAGCCGGTTGATCCATGTCTTCCCCCGCGTCCGAACTGATCGAACTGCTGTCGCTGGAGCGGCTGGAACAGGATCTGTTCCGCGGCCAGAGCCGCGATATCGGCACCCGCTACGTGTTTGGCGGCCAGGTGCTGGGCCAGGCCCTGTCGGCGGCCCAGGCCACCATGACCCATCCGCGCCCGGCGCATTCGCTGCACGCCTATTTCCTGCGCGCCGGCGATGTGGATCACCCGATTGTGTACGAGGTGGACCGCACCCGCGACGGCGGATCGTTCTCGGTGCGCCGGGTGACCGCGGTGCAGCACGGCAAGGTGATCTTCTTCTGCGCGGCCTCGTTCCAGGAGGGCGAGCAGGGCGCCGAGCATCAGCTGTCGATGCCGGAAGTGCCCCGCCCGGATGATATTTCGCCGCTGGCCCCGCTGCCGGCGGAAACGCTGGAAAAGCTGCCCACCAAGGTGCAGCGCTGGCTGGACCGGGCCGGACCGTTCGAATTCCGCCACGTGTATCCGCGCGACGACCTGGACCCGCCCAAGCGCCCGCCCTACCAGCAGGTGTGGTTCCGCCTGGCGGAAAAGGTCGGCGACGCCCCGGAACTGCACCGGGCGCTGCTGGCCTACGCCTCCGATTTCCACCTGCTGGGCACGGCCACGTTCCCGCACGGGATCAGCTATTACCAGCCGAACGTGCAGATGGCTTCGCTGGACCACGCGCTGTGGTTCCACCGCCCGTTCCGCGCCGATGAGTGGCTGCTGTATTCGATCGACAGCCCCAGCGCCAGCGGCTCACGCGGGCTTGCCCGGGGCATGATCTACGATATCCACGGCCACCTGGTGGCCAGTACCGCCCAGGAGGGCCTGATCCGCATGGCCGCCCCGTCGGCCGGTGAAGTGAAGCAATGAGACAGATTTTCAGCAGTATGCGGGTGGAAAACGTGGAGCGCCTGGCGCAGATCATGCGCGAGGAAGGGATCGAGGTGCAGATCACCAACGGCCGCTCCTACATGAGCGGGCGCCGCCGGGTCTTCAACTACCGTGATGCCCCATCCACTCGCCACCAGCCGGCCCTGTGGGTGGTGCGGTCGGAAGACCAGCCGCGGGCGCGCCAGCTGATGCGCGATCTGGGCATGCCCGGCCCGCCCACCACCCGGCCCATCACCGACAGTTACCTGTCCTCGGCGGACCTGCCGTCGCTGACGCCGGAAAAGCCCCAGCAGACGCCGCGCCAGCGGCTGATCATGCGCTACCGGCGCCTGCTGCTGGTGGCCATCGCGATCCTGGCGGCGCTGGTGATCGGCCGCTCGTTCTGATGACTGCACGCTGGTGCAGCCAGCAGAAATGAAACGGCCCGCGTGCCGTGACACGCGGGCCGGTAACAACGGCTGTTCCTGCAGCTGACAGACTCAGCGGATACGCTGCGGCCGCAGCTCGTCCTGACCCAGGAAGCCGTCGCGGTTGTCGTCCATCCACGCGAAGCTGGCCAACAGGCGCGGCATTTTCTCCTCCACTTCCATGCGGCTGAGCACACCGTCGCCGTTCAGATCGGCTGCGGTGAAGCGCTCCTGGAAGCGGCGCTCACGCTCGGCCTCGCGCTGCGGGCGCTGGGCCTGCTGCCAGGCGCGGAGTTCGGCACGGACGATATAACCATCGCTGTTGGCATCGATCGCATCGAACTGCTGCAGCAGCCACCCGCCGCCCATGCCCGGATGGCCCCCACCGCGATGGCCCCGCGGGCCGCTGCGGGTGCGCTGCTCCTGGCCGTCACGCGCACGGCGCTCGGCACGCTGTGCCACCCGCTCGGCGTGCGCCTGGGCCACCTGTTCCAGCTCGGCGCGACTGATGCGGCCATCGCCGTCGGCATCCAGCCGGGCGATGCCCATGCCCTGCCCGTGGCGGGCGGAGCGGTGGCCGGCGTGGCCAAAGCGGTGATGGCCCTTGCCGCCACGGCGCGCCTGCCGGTCCTGCGCATCCGCACGATCCGAAGCGCTGGCGCCGCGATCCGCGGCCGCGGCCGGCTCCGCTGCAATGGCCTGGGCGGACAGTGCGCCCAGCGCAATGACGATGGCGGCAAACAGGGATCTGGTCTTCATTGGTTGAGCTCCTGGTACGGCGGCGCCATGCCGCCTGTGCAAGGGTCAACGCGGCAGCCCCGGCAGCGGTTGACCGGCGCGCGAATGTGTTCAGCCAGCGGACAGTCGCAGCAAACGCGACCGGGAGCAGTATGCTGGCCGCATGGGTGACCCGGATTCCCTGCGCCTGTTCCACACCGGCCAGCACGCCTGCGGCTACTGGCCCGAGCGCACGGCCCGCGACCTGGTGCTCGATCCGCACGATCCCCGCCTGCCGGGGTTCTATGCGCGCGCACTGGAATGGGGTTTCCGCCGTTCGGGCGACATCGTGTACCGGCCGCACTGCCAGGGCTGCCGCGCCTGCGTTGCGGTACGGATCCCCGTGGCCCGGTTCCAGCCCAACCGCAGCCAGCGACGCTGCCTGGCCCGCAACCAGGACGTGCAGATGCGGGTGCTGCCGGCCGAGCGCACCGACGAGCAGCTGGCCCTGTACCGGCGCTACCTGCAGGCGCGCCATTCCGGCGGCGGCATGGACGGCCATGGCGCCGCCGAGTTCGACCAGTTCCTGGTGGGCAGCTGGACGGCCGGCCGGTTCCTGGAGCTGCGCAGCGGCGGACGCCTGCTGGCTGTGGCCGCCACCGACATGGTGGAAGACGCGCTGTCGGCCGTCTACACGTTCTTCGAGCCGGAGGAAGCCGCACGCGGTCTGGGCACCCTGGCCATCCTGCATCAGCTCCAGTGGGCCCGGCGCGAGGGCCGCAGCCATCTGTACCTGGGCTACTGGATCGACGGCCACGGCAAGATGGACTACAAACGCAGGTTCCGCCCGCTGGAGTCGTTCGACGGCCGCGGCTGGCGTCCGCTTGACTGAAGGCCTCCACCACCGATGAAGCTCCGTCCGCTGTATCTGCTGATCCTGCCGTCCCTGCTGTTCGTGCTGGCCGCCTGCGTGCGCGTCAACGTGTACGGCGACCCGCCCTCTTCCCGCTCCGCCATGACCGATACGCTCCGCGTCGCCAGCTACAACGTGTCCCTGTACTCCGACGAAGCCGGCGGCCTCATGCAGCGCCTGCAGGAAGGCGACGAAGGCGCCAGCAAGGTGGCGGCGGTGCTGCAGCGGGTGCGCCCGGACATCGTGCTGCTCAACGAGTTCGACTACGTGGCCGACGGCAGCGCGGCCGAACTGTTCCAGCGCCGCTACCTGGAGCAGGCCCAGCCGGGCGGTGGCCAGCCGCTGCGCTATCCCTACCGCTACCTGGCGCCGGTGAACACCGGGGTGCCGAGCGGGCTGGACCTGGACGGCGACGGCACCGTGGGCGGCGAAGGCCGGGCCCGCGGCAACGACGCCTGGGGCTACGGCCTGCACCCGGGCCAGTACGGCATGCTGCTGCTCTCGCGCCATCCAATTGATGCCGATGCAGCGCGCACCTTCCAGCTGCTCAAGTGGAGCGAGCTGCCGGATGCGCGCCGGCCGCTGGATCCGGACACGGGCGCGCCCTGGCACTCCGAGACCGTATGGCGCCAGCTGCGGCTGTCTTCCAAGTCACACTGGGACGTGCCGGTGCGCACGCCCGGCGGGGTGGTCCACATGCTGGCCTCGCATCCCACGCCTCCCGTGTTCGACGGTCCGGAAAAGCGCAACCAGGCGCGCAACGCGGACGAGATCCGGCTGTGGCAGGACTACATTTCCGGCGGCGAACTGCCCTGGCTGTGCGACGACAGCGGACGCTGCGGCGGACTGGCGGCCGATGCCCGGTTCGTGATCCTCGGCGACCTCAACAACGACCCGGCCGATGGTGCCGGCGTCTCCGAAGCCATCGTGGAGCTGCTGGAGCATCCCCGGGTGCTGCGCCACCGCACGCCGCGCAGCGAGGGTGCGGTGCACGCTGCGCTCACCGCCGGCGGCGCCAACCTGGAGCATCGCGGCGCGCACGCCCACGACACCGCGGATTTCGGGCCGCGCAGCGGCAACCTGCGGGCCGATTACGCCCTGCCCTCCTCCGGCTTCCGGTATCTGGGCGGGCGGGTGTACTGGCCCGCGCCGGATGATCCCGCAGCCGCCATCGTGGACGGCAGCGACCACCGCCTGGTGTGGGTGGACCTGCGCCTCCCCTGAGCGCGGATCAGGCCGGGCCCTGCGCTCCGCGCGGGCCGAAGCCGAAGCTGGAGCCGCTGTCGGTGGAGACGATCATCTTCACCATGCTGCCCGGCACCATCATTTCCAGCTTCACCTCGGCGCCTTCGGGGGTGCGCCCGTGCAGGGTCATTTCGATCCACGCGCCGCCGGTATCGATCTCGTCGCAGGCCACGTGCACGCCCATCGGGCCTTCGCGCAGATAGGGCTTGATCGCCTCGCCCAGCGCTTCGAGCGCCTGTGGGAAAAAGAACACCGCGTACCCGTCATTGCCCTGCATTGTCTGCTGCCCCTTGTCGCGTCTGGGCCGCGGCGCGGCTGCGCGCGGCCAGGGGCGAGGGTAACGGCTGGGCTGTATCGGCGGCCAGTCCGGGCGGGGAGCGCCCTCCGATTCTGTTGACTGATTGATATCATTTTGATATCTAATAATTTCATTCGGCCTTCCGCTTCCCCTCGTCCCAGGAGCTCCAGCGCATGAAAGAGAACCCGATCCGATCTTTCCCCGGCATCCCCGTCCTGCTGGTGCTGCTGGCGGTGATGCTCGCTTGTGCGGGTGCCCTCTACCTCGGGGTGGTCAGCATTTCCGAAGAAGGGGCTCTCTTTGGCGTTGCCACCACGATCGCGCTGATGGTGGGCCCGATAGTGGTAGCGGCGCTCTCGCTGCTGGGCCTGATCGGGCTGTACATGGTCGAGCCCAACCAGTCCGCGGTGCTGAGCCTGTTCGGTCGCTACGTGGGGACGGTCAAGGAGAACGGTCTGCGCTGGAACAACCCCTTCTTTACCAAGCGCAAGGTGTCCCTGCGCATCCGCAACTTCG
>DXCY01000249.1 GCA_019115725.1 Candidatus Luteimonas excrementigallinarum | reverse complement strand
CGGGGTCTGCATGCTGAAGCGGCCGCTGCCGCCGAGCGTGCGCCCGCGCAGCTGTCCGCCCAGTTCGGCCAGCTCCGCCATGGCTTCCAGACGGCCATCGTCCAGGGTGGCGCCGCGGCTGGTGATGGTGCCGTCCACCGCCCCGTTCCAGTCGGGCAGGAAGTAGCCGGGGTCGAACGAGGCCAGCGCCAGGTCCAGGTCCCAGGCCAGTCCCGGTGTCCAGGCCAGCGAGCCGCTGCCGTCCAGGCTGCCGCTGTTGCCGGGCATGCTGGCGTGCAGGCGGCGCAGGGCCATGCGCTCCTCGTTGCCGCGCGCATCCAGCTCCACCCGTGCAGTGAGGTTGCCGCGGGTCAGGTCGGCGTTGCCGATCGCGGCCCAGGCCTGCATCCGTCCGGCCACGCCCAGCCGCGCATCGGCCACCACCGCGGTGCCGGCTTCGCCGTTGTCATCCACGCCGCCGCCCCAGCGCAGCCCGCGTGCATTGATGGAGAAACGGCCCGCAGGCCCGTCCTCGCCGCTGAAATCGGCACGCCCGGCCACGGTGAGGCGGCCGTCGAGCAGTTCCACCACCAGCGGGTCGAGCTCCAGCACGTCGTCCTGCAGGCTGAGGGTGGAAGGCAGCACGGTGGCGGTGAATTCGCCCTGGGTCACGTGCCCTTCCAGCAGCATGGTCCCGTCCTCGCCATCGGCCACCAGATCGAAGGCGATGGGGGTGCCGGGCTCGGCGCCGGCCAGCAGCGCCGGATCCAGCGCGTCCGAACGCGCCTGCAGGCGCCAGTCCGGGCGCTCGCCGCCGCGCAGGGCCAGGGTGGCCAGCACCGGTGAGGGAGCGTGGCCGGTCAGTACCAGGTCCAGGTGGCCGGCATCGCCGCGGGCCACCAGGCCGAAGTTGGGCCGGGTGCGTCCGGCCGGGGCCGGCATCACCGCACCGGCGGTCAGGTCCACCTGGTAGTTCTCCGCCGGGGCGTAGCGGCCGTGGTGGACATTGAAGCGGCCGCGGTCGCTGTCGACCAGCACGCTGTCCAGCTCCAGCAGGCCCTCGCCGGCGTTGAGCCCGCCGCGCATCTGGTGGATGTGGATCAGCGGGCCGTCGGCGCCCACCACCTGCAGGTCGTCCACCCGGATCGCATCGGCCTGCAGCGACAGCGGCAGCGGGCCGATATCGGGCAGCGAATCGGGCCACGAGGGCAGCTGGAAGGGTTCGTCATCCTCCACCGACGGCGGCAGCGTCAGCACCGCGCCCTCCACTTCCAGTACGTCCAGACGCACCAGGCGGCCGAGCAGCGGCAGCAGGGCGGGATCGATGGTGGCGCGCTCGGCGCTGAAGGACAGCGTGCGGTGCGCGTCGCAGCTGCCGTAGGGCACCGGCTCGCCGTCCTGGTCCGGGCAGGTCATCTGCACGAAGTGCAGCCCGTGCAGGGTCAGCGGCCCGGAGGCCGGTCCCTCGGCCGCGCGCCATTCCAGACTGGTGCCGGCAGGCAGGCGCGCGGTGATCTGCGAGAGCAGGAAATCACGCCCGCCAAAGGTCATCAGCAGCCAGTACGCGAGCAACCCCAGCAGCAGCGCCAGCACCAGGCCGACGATGCCGGAACGGATCGCCAACCAGCGCAGCCGCGCCCGGCGCCGCTGGCGGAGCTCGGCAATCCGGGCTTCGCGTTCCTCGGGGCTGACGTTCGGATCAATGCGGCGGAAGACGGGCGCCATGGTCAGAACGCCGTGCCGATATCGAGGTGCAGGGTGAAGGGCGAGTCCGGATCGTCCAGGCCGCGGGCGATATCCAGCCGCAGCGGACCGACCGGCGAGGCCCAGCGCAGGCCCACGCCCACGCCGGTGCGCCAGTCGGGACTGTCGTTGAAAGCGCTGCCGCTGTCGGCGAACACGGCAAAGCCGAAGCCGCTCTGGAAGTAGTGCTCGTACTCCACGCTGCCGGTGAACACATGCTTGGCGCCCACCGCATAGTCGCCCAGGCGCGGGCCGACCTCACGCCAGTCGTAGCCACGGATGCTGCGGTCGCCGCCGGCGTAGAAGCGCAGGCTGGGCGGCATGTCCACCAGCGCATCGGTATAGGTATGCCCGGCTTCGCCGCGCACGATCAGCCGGTGGCGTTCGCCGATGCCGCGGTACCAGCTGGCGCGTGCATGGACCTGGGCGAAGTTGGCATCCGAGCCCACGCCTTCCAGTCCGCTGCGCAGCACGATGCTGCCGCCGATGCCGCTGCGCGGAAACAGCTGGTCGTCCACGTTGACGTATTCGGCCCGCAGCGAGGGATAGGTGAAGGTGGCGTAGCGGTATTCGGGCGGACGGTCCGGATCGTCCTGGTCCACGTACGACCAGCGCTCGCGCAGCGCGTGCGCCGAGGCCACCAGGTTCAGGTGCCGGCTGTACTGGCCGTTGCGGCTGGCCACCAGTTCGATCTTGCGCGCATCGATGTAGCGGGTCTGCTCATCGGCCGCCTGCAGGCTGACGGTGTACCAGCCCTCATACCAGGCGAACGCGGGGATCCGGTACTGCAGGGTCAGGGTTTTGCGCTTCTGGGCATAGTCCAGCTGGGCCAGCGCCTTGTGGCCGCGCCGGTTCACATAGCGGCGCTCCTCGCCCAGGCGGAAACCGGCGCCGCTGTCGGTGCCGTAGCTGATGCCGGCGGTCTGGATCTTGCGCGGTGCCGGGGTCAGGCGCACGTCCACCGGCACGCGCAGGTCGTCGTCTGCATCGTCGGGGCGCGGTTCGATCTCGATCGAGCCGAAGTAATCCAGCCGCTGCAGCGAGGTGCGCAGCCGGTCCAGCCGGCCCTGGTGGTAGTAGCCGCCTTCTTCCCAGTAGACCAGCCGCTCCAGAAGATCCTGGTTGACCACTTCGCGCGGTGACTGGGTGAAGCTGGTCGGGCCCATGTTGTAGCGCTCGCCGCTGGTCCACACCAGTTCGATGTCGGCGGCCTGGGTGGCTCGGGTCACTTCCACCCGGCGCGCGCTGAAGTCGGCGTCGAAGTAGCCTCGCTCTGCCAGCCTGCGGCTGATCCGGGCCTTGCTGGCTTCGTAGGGGCGGTGGTCGAAGACCTCGCCCGGACCGGGGATGAAGCCGTCCAGGTCGCGGGCCAGGTAGCGGTCGCGGTTGCCGGCGCCGATGATCGCCACGTCAGCGTTGCGTATCCGCACCGGCTCGCCGGCGTCGACGGAGACGATGACATCGACCTGGCCGTTGGCGCGCGACTGTTCGACCTGGATCTGCGGCGAGTAGTAGCCGAACGGCTCGAGCGCCTCGCGGGCCTCGGCCTCGGCGGCACCGATCATGTAGCGCAGGCGCCGGAATGAAATGTCCTCGCCGCGCATGTCCGCCAGCGACAGCGAAACGCGCACGTTTTCTTCCATTTCGTCGTCCAGCCCGCGGATTTCCACCTCGCCCACCTGGATGGCCTGGGCAGCGCCGGCGGCGGTCAGCGAAAGCGTGGCGGCCAGCGCGATTGAAAGGTGACGTCCCTGCATCGGCACAGGATACCCAAGCCGCTGTCGAAAATGCTTAATGACCGTGCACATCGGGCAGAAGCAGGTCTGCTCAGGGAGCGCGCCCTGCGTGCAGACGGTGGCCGGTGCCGATGCTGCCGGCCGTACGCTCCGCCCGGTCCGCGCGCGAGGCCTGCCAGGCGATCGGCCGGCTGCCCGAGACGGAGATCCAGCCGTTGGCGAGCGCTGCCTCCGGATCCTGTCGCACGCTGTACACATCGACGTGCTGTCCTGCTGGTTCGCCCCAGGTTCCGGCCCAGGCGTTGCGGCCCGAATACTTGGCGGCATAAAGCGCGCGATCGGCCATCCGGATCCCGTCGTGCCAGCCGGCCGGCCCGGGAAAGTACGGACACGGGGCCAGCCCGATCGAGACAGTCACCGACGTCGACTGCCCGTCCTGCAGTGGGATCGCCAGCTGCTCCACCGCCGTGCGCAGGTGCTCTGCAAGTGCGCGCGCAGCGGCTTGCGTCGTCCGTGGGCGCACGATCAGGAACTCCTTGCCACCCCAGCGCGCAACAACGTCGTTGGCATCGCAGGCCAGCTGCAGGCAGCGGCTGATCGCAACCAGGACCCGGTCGCCCTCGTCGTGGCCGAACTCGTCGTTGATCGCCTTGAAGTGATCGATATCCACCAGCAGCAGGGCGGCACGCGTGTCACCGCTGCCGGCGGAGCCGGGCAGGGCATCCAGTCGCCGGGTCGCTGCACGCCGGTTGGCCAGGCCGGTCAGGATGTCGGTGGTGCTGGACCATTCCAGCCGCCGGTTGCGGCGCCGCGCCCGCAGCAGCGTCCACCCCGCGGCAAACAGGGTCGCAGCCAGGGCCAGCACCGCCAGGGTGCCGAAGGCCCGCGCCCGGGTGAGGCTGCCGAGCTGCTCGATCGTGTCATCAGGGCGCGGCGCGCGCTGTTCCAGCGCTCCGGCGATGGCCGGGTTCCGCTCGCGGTTGGTCCTGGCCAGGTGCTGGCGCGCCCGTTCGCTCCAGGCACGGGACTCGGC
This sequence comes from Candidatus Luteimonas excrementigallinarum, assembly GCA_019115725.1. Taxonomy (GTDB): domain Bacteria; phylum Pseudomonadota; class Gammaproteobacteria; order Xanthomonadales; family Xanthomonadaceae; genus Luteimonas; species Luteimonas excrementigallinarum. The sequence goes on along the minus strand of DXCY01000249.1, from coordinate 18,183 downwards.
GGCATTGCCCAGGGCCGAGTGGATGCGTGCCATCAGTTCCAGGGAATCGTGGATCTGGTCGGCCAGCTGGCCGGCCTCGACCAGCGCGGCGGCTTCGCGCCCGTAGTCGAGTGCCTGTGCAGGTGCGCCCTCCAGCAGGGCCAGTTCTCCCAGCTGCCGCAGGCTCGCGGCCAGCCCCGACATGTCATCCAGGGCCCGTTGCAGCGCCACCGCGGACTCAAGCTGGTGCCGCGCCTTGGCCAGGTCGCCGCGCCCCAGCGCGATCCGGCCCAGTGCGCTCTCGACCCGGCCCCGGAGCCGGTCCAGGTGGCGGTCCCGGCCGGCAAGGGCGGCGGCCGTTTCCAGCAGGTTGGCCGCTTCGTCGTCGCGGCCCTGGTCCAGCACAGCCAGACCGTAGTTGAAATAGGGGATGGCATCCCTGGGCAGCTGGCCGCCCGGCCGCCTGGTGGTGGCGTCGACAGCACGCTGGAAATAGGGCTCGGCACCGGCCGGATCGCCCATGCCGCGCGCATGGTGCAGGGCAACCCCGCCCGTTATTTCTATGACCCGGTCGCGCTGCGCTCTTCGGCGCTGCTGGCAGTGCAATTCTGCGCCGGCGTCCTGGCGGCCGCGCTGCTGCTGGATCGGGCCGCGGTCCTGATAGGGGGATATGTGGGCGAGCTGGCGCGCCGCAATGTGCAACTGGCGCATACCCGTGACCGTCTGCAGCTGGAGATGGAGGAACGGGAGCGATCGCGCCGGCAGCTGCTGCATGCGCAGAAGATGGAGGGCGTGGGCCGGCTGGCGGGCGGGGTGGCGCATGACTTCAACCATCTGCTCGCGCTGATCCTGGGCTACGCCCAGCGCGGTCGCCAGGCGCAGGACACGGGGCAGATGCAGGCCATGTTCGAAGGCGTGGAATCGGCCGCGCGTCGCGCCGCGGCGGTCAGCCGCCGGCTGCTGGACTTCAGCCGTCTGGAGGCGGGCAGGCCCGAGGTGTTCGACGTCGCGGTGCTGGTGGACGAGCTGCGGTCAATGCCGCGGCACCTGTTTGCCGAGGCCGTGGGGGTGGACCTGCAGCTGTCTCCGGGTCCGCACCTGGTGTTCTTCGACCGTGCCCAGCTCGAACTTGTGCTGCTGAACCTGGCCTCCAACGCCGCGGAAGCCATGCCAGACGGCGGCACGTTCACCCTGGCCGTGGCGGGCGACGCGGATTGGGTGGAACTCAAGGTTGCCGATACCGGACGCGGAATGACTGCGGAGGAACTGGCCCGTTGCCGCGAGCCGTTCTACACCACGAAGCCGCCGGGCCAGGGCACCGGCCTGGGCCTCGCGGTTGCCGCCGACCTCGCAGAGCGCGCCGGCGGCAGCCTGCGGGTCGATAGTGCGCCCGGCCGCGGCACCGTGGTCCGCATCCGCTTGCCGCGGCGCACGCGGCCGCGCTGAGAACCCCCCCGTCAGATACTTAGGTGCTCGATCGCGGCCACGCTCCCCAGGCGTGATGAGAGCCGGCGGAGCAGTGCCAGGCGGTTGCCGCGCACGGCCGGATCCTCTGCATTGACCATCACCGCGTCGAAGAAGGCATCCACCTGCGGGCGCAGCTGGGCCAGCCGCGCCAGCACCCGGGCGTAGTCGCCATCGGCCAGGGGCTGGTCGGTGTCCGTGAAGGCCTGGTCCACGGCTTCGGCCAGCGCAAGTTCCGCCGGCTCCTGCAGCAACGTCGCATTGACGGCGGTCGGCACGTCGTCGCCGGCCTTGCGCAGGATGTTGCGGATGCGCTTGTCGGCCGCGGCCAGTGCTTCGGCCTCGGGCAGGCGGGCAAAGCTGCCGATCGCGGCCAGGCGCCGGTTGAAATCATGCAGCGAGCCGGGACGCAGCGCGGCTACCGCGTTGAAGTGCTGTACCGGCACGCCCTGATCGGCGTAGTAGCCGCGCAGGCGCTCAAGGATGAAGTCGTACAGCTCGGCGATGCCGGCGGCCGGGTCGGCATCGCGCTCGGCCACGGCCTGTTCCAGACGCTTGCCGGCCTGGACCTGTTCCTTGTCGGTGCTGGCGGCGGTCACGGATGCCTGCGCGGCATCCACCGCGGAGGCCATGGCCAGTGCGTGGGCACGGCCCAGCAGGGCGTGCAGGTCCAGGTCCAGTCCGCTTTCGATGATCGTGCGGGCCAGGCCCAGCGCGTTGCGGCGCAAGGCGAAGGGGTCTTTGTTGCCGGTGGGGCGCAGCCCCGCGGCGAAACCGCCGGCCAGGGTGTCCAGGCGCTCAGCGACCGCCAGCGTGCGGCCCAGCGGCGAGGGCGCGATGGCATCGCCCGCATGGCGCGGCGCATAGGCCTCGTCGATGGAGTCGGCCAGCGCGGCCCTGGCGGTTGCGGGCAGGTCTGCCAGCGTCGGGTCCTCCAGGGCGTAGTAGCGCCCGGCGATGCCCTGCAGCTCCGGGAACTCGCCCACCAGGCGCGACTGCAGATCGGCCTTGGACAGGCCGGCGGCGCGGGCGGCCAGGTCGGGGTCCACCCCGGCCTGCGGCGCAATGCTGCGGGCCAGTTCGCCCACGCGCGCCACCTTGGCGGCCAGCGAGCCCAGCCTGGCCTGGTAGGTTACCGAGTCCAGCCCGGCGTTCATTGCCGCCAGGCCCTGGCGCAGGTCTTCCTCGAAGAAGAACCGGGCGTCGGCAAAGCGCGGACGGATCACCCGTTCATAGCCCTGGCGGACCTGGGTTTCATCGGTGGATGCGATGTTGGCGATGCCGATGAAGCGCTCGGTCAGCCCGCCGTCGGCGTCCAGCACCGGGAAGAATTTCTGGTTGGCTTCCATGGTCACCACCAGCGCCTCGGCCGGTACCGCCAGGAACCCGGATTCGAAAGAGCAGGCGACGGCGCTGGGCCATTCCACCAGGCAGTTCACCTGTTCCAGGTTGTCCGGGTCGATGCGCGCGCTGCCATCCCGGGTGGCGGCATTGATCTGTTCCACGATGCGTGCGCGGCGCTCGTCCGCGTCCACCAGCACCTTGGCCTCGCGCAGGGTGTCCACATAGGTGGCGGGCTGGTCCAGCGACACCGGACCCTCGTGCATGAAGCGGTGGCCGCGGCTGATGCGTCCGGCCTGGATGCCGAAGGCTTCGCAATCGATGACGTCGCCGCCATGCAGGGCCACCAGCCACAGCACCGGGCGGGCGAAGGCGTGTTCGTGCGCGCCCCAGCGCATCGGCTTGGGGATGGGCATGGCGGCGATGGCTTCGGCCAGGATCTCCGGCAGCAGCGCGGCCATGCTGGCCCCGGGCTTGACCGAGCGATGCACGAAGCGCTCCCCGCGGGCGTCGCTGGTGCGCTCCAGCGCGGTCCATTCCACGCCGGCCTTGGCGGCGAAACCCTGCAGGGCGCGGGTCGGCTGGCCTTCGGCATCCAGGGCGATGTTGAGATACGGCCCCAGCACTTCCGACGCCTGCTCCGGCTGCTCGGCGGCTACGCCCGGCAGCAGCACCGCCAGGCGGCGCGGCGTGTACAGCGGTTTGGCGTCGCCGCGTTCAACCGCGATGCCGCGCTTGTCCAGCGCGGCGAGCATGCCGTCGAAAAACGCCTGCGCCAGGCCGGGCAGGGCCTTGACCGGGAGCTCCTCGGTGCCAAGCTCAATCAGCAGTGGCTGCATGCTGCCGGCCTTCATGTCGTGCGCCATCATGCCGCCTCTCCCGCCTTGGGCAGGCCGGGGAAGCCGAGCTTCTCCCGCTGCGCGTAATACCCCTGGGCCACCGCCTGCGACAGCCGGCGCACGCGCAGGATGTAGCGCTGGCGCTCGGTGACCGAGATCGCGCGGCGCGCATCGAGCATGTTGAAGCTGTGGCTGGCCTTCATCACCTGCTCGTAGGCCGGCAGCGGCAGGCCCAGCTCGGCCAGCTTGAGCGCTTCCGCCTCGCAGGCGTCAAAGCGGTGGAAGAGTTCGGCCACGTCGGCATGCTCGAAATTGTAGGTGCTCTGCTCCACCTCGTTCTGGTGGTACACATCGCGATAGGTGACCGGCGTGCCATCCGGGCCGTGGGTCCAGATGAGATCGAACACGTCGTCCACGCCCTGCAGGTACATGCACAGGCGCTCCAGGCCGTAGGTGATCTCGCCCATCACCGGCCGGCATTCCAGACCGCCGGCCTGCTGGAACCAGGTGAACTGGGTCACCTCCATGCCGTTGAGCCAGACATCCCAGCCCAGGCCCCAGGCGCCGAGGGTGGGCGATTCCCAGTTGTCTTCCACCAGGCGCAGGTCGTGTACCTGCGGGTCCACGCCGAGCTCCTTGAGCGACTCGAAGTACAGCTCGACGATGTTGTCCGGGCTCGGCTTCATCACCACCTGGTACTGGTAGTAGCGCTGCAGGCGGTTGGGGTTCTCGCCGTAGCGGCCGTCGGTGGGGCGGCGGCAGGGCTGCACGTACGCGGCGTTCCACGGCTCCGGGCCGATCGCGCGCAGGAACGTGGCCGGATGGAAGGTGCCGGCGCCCACCTCCAGGTCCAGCGGCTGGATCAATACACAGCCGTGTCTGGCCCAATAGGCGTTGAGGCGCTGGATCAGGTCCTGGAAGGTCGGGCCGCTCATCCGGAAAGCTCGCAATACGGGGCGCGCTAGTATAGCGGCGAGCCTGTCCGGGCCCAGCCGCAATCCGCGAGAGCACGCCTTGAACGAACCCCATCCCAGCCGCGTTTCCCCGCGTTCCACGCGCCTGCCGGCGGGCAGGCTGGAGCTGGTGGCGGTGGTGGATGCGCTGCTGGCCGACGGCGAAATCTCGCCGGCCGACGCCGAGCGGGCCCGGGTGTCCGCGCGCCAGGGCCGGGGCAACGATGCCGTCCACCCGCTGGTGCTGCTGGCCAACCTCAAGCTGGCCTCGCTGCACCGGCCCGGCGCCGAGCTGGGGCTGGAACAGCTGACCGAGTGGCTGGCGGAGGAAGTGGGCCGGCCCTATCGGCGCATCGATCCGACCCGGCTGGACGTGGCCGGGGTGACCGACGTGGTGTCCCACGCCTACGCCCGCCGCCACCGGATCCTGCCGCTGGAGGTGGCGCCGGACCGCGTGCTGATCGCCACCAGCGAGCCGCTGGCGCTGGACTGGCTGACCGACGTGTCGCGGCTGCTGCGGCGCGAGATCGACCTGGTGGTGGCCAGCCCGCTGGACCTGCACCGCTACACCATGGAGTTCTACGGCGTCACCCGCTCCATCCGCGGCGCGCGCGATCACCGCGAAGGTGATGGTGAGGGTCACGCGCCGAGCTTCGAGCAACTGGTGGAGCTGGGGCGCACGGGCGACGTCAACGCCGATGACCACCACATCGTCAACATCGTCGACTGGCTGCTGCAGTACGCCTACGAGCAGCGCGCCTCCGACATCCACCTGGAGCCGCGGCGCGACGTGGGCCGGGTGCGCTTTCGCATCGACGGGGTGCTGCACAAGGTGTTCGAGATGCCGCCCCCGGTGATGACCGCGGTGGTTTCGCGCATCAAGGTGCTCGGGCGCATGGACCTGGCCGAGCGCCGGCGCCCGCAGGACGGGCGGATCAAGACCCGCTCGCCGGGCGGGCGCGAGGTGGAGATGCGGCTTTCAACCATGCCCACCGCGTTCGGCGAGAAGTGCGTGATGCGCATCTTCGACCCGGACACCGCGTTCAAGCCGATCGACCAGCTCGGCTTCGACGCCGGCGAGGCGGCCACGTGGAGTGCGCTGGTGGAGCAGCCGCACGGCATCGTGCTGGTCACCGGCCCGACCGGCTCGGGCAAGACCACCACGCTGTATTCGACCCTGCGCACCCTGGCGACGCCGGACGTCAACGTGTGCACGGTGGAGGATCCGATCGAGATGGTGGCGCCCGAGCTCAACCAGAGCCAGGTGCACCACGGCATCGACTTCGGTTTCGCCCAGGGCGTGCGCACCCTGCTGCGTCAGGATCCGGACATCATCATGATCGGCGAGATCCGGGATCTGGATACCGCGCAGATGGCGGTGCAGGCTTCGCTCACCGGCCATCTGGTGCTCTCGACCCTGCACACCAACGATGCGCCTTCAGCCGTCACCCGCCTGCTCGACCTGGGCCTGCCGCACTACCTCATCGCCTCGACCCTGACCGGCGTGCTGGCCCAGCGCCTGGTGCGCACCCTGTGCCCGCACTGCAAGCAGCCGCAGGCGGTGGAGCCGGGCGGCTGGGATGCACTGCTGGGGCCGGGCGTGGCAGTGCCGGAAGGCGAAACCATGGGGCCGGTCGGCTGCCTGGAATGCCGCAAGACCGGCTACATGGGGCGTGTTGGCCTGTACGAGCTGATGCCGATCACCCCGGCGCTGCGCAAGCTGATCCGTCCGGACATGGAGCTGGCGGAATTCTCCCGCGCCGCCCTCGCCGACGGCCTGCGCACCCTGCGCCTGGCCGGCGCGGCCAAGGTCGCCCAGGGCCTGACCACGGTCGAGGAAGTCCTCACCGTCCTCCCACCCCGCGAGTAGGTCGGGGCTACACCCCCGACGCCCAGATCCCCACCCCGCGGTAGGTCGGGGCTACGCCCCCGACACCCCGCTCCGAAACGGGGCGGCAGCGCTCAGCGGTTCCAGTCCGGCGTGGGCTGGCCCAGCAGGTGGCGCACGAAGAAGTCGAACTTGCGCCGCTGCAGCCACTCCACCGGCTCCTCCGAGCGGCCCACGCCGTGGCCGGTGCCGGGCACGGTGACCAGGTCGAAGTCCTTGCCCGCGCGAACCAGCGCGTCGGCCACCTGGTAGGTCGAGGCCGGGTCCACGTTCGCATCCTGCTCGCCCACCACCATCAGCAGCCGGCCCTGCAGCAGGTGCGCGTTGTCCACCCCCGACGCGCGCGCATAGCTCTCGTCCACCGGCCAGCCCATCCACTGCTCGTTCCAGCTGATCTTGTCCATGCGGTTGTCGTAGCAGCCGTTGTAGGCCACCGCAACGGTGTAGAACTCCGGGTGGAACAGCAGCGCATGCAGCGCGTTCTGGGCGCCGGCGGATGCGCCATAAATGCCGACCCCGCCGCTGATGTCATACGACGCATCGCGCGCGGCCAGCGCCCGGTGCCAGGCCATGCGGTCGGGGAAGCCGCCGTCCTGCAGGTTCTTCCAGGCCACATCGTGGAAGGCCTTGGAGCGGTACATGGTGCCCATGCCGTCGATCTGCACCACGATGAAACCCAGATCCGCCAGCGCCTGCGCGCGCACCAGCTGCTCGTTGCTCGACTGCGGGTCGAACGGCCAGAACTTCTTCTGCACCGAGGCGTTGTGCGGGCCGGCGTAGATGCTCTCGATCACCGGGTAGCGGCGCGCGGGGTCGAAGTGGGTGGGGCGCACCACCAGTCCCCAGATCGGGGTGTGGCCATCGCGGCCGGGGGCAACGAAGGTTTCCGGCGGGCGGTAGCCGGCGGCGAACAGCGCGCTCGCGTCGCCCTGCTCGATCGTCGCCAGCAGGCGGCCGTCGCCGGCGTCGCGCAGTTCGGTCACGTCGGGCTGGTCCAGGCGTGACCAGGTGTCCACGTAGTGGCGCCCGTCCGGCGACAGGCTGACTTCGTGCCAGCCGTCGGCCGGGGTCATGTGGACGAGGTTGCCGCCGTCGAAATCGATCCGGTACACGTGGCGCAGGTACGGATCGCCCGGCTCGCGGCCGTTGCCGGCGAACCAGATCCAGCCGCGCTCCTCGTCCACCTCGATCACTTCGCGCACCACCCACTCGCCGCGGGTGAGCTGGCGCGCGCTGCCGCTGGCGCCGTCGATCATGTACAGGTGGTTCCAGCCGTCGCGCTCGGACATCCACACGATCTCTTCGCCGCGCCCGCCCACGTCGTGGAAGAAGCTGCGGTGCCACCAGTCGTTGACGAAGGTGTCCGACTGCTCCTCGGCCACCGTCCGCGCGCTGCCGTCATGGGCGTCCACTTCGATCAGCCGCACCCGCTGGTGGCCGCGTTCGGTGAAGCGGAACGCCAGCGTGTTGCCGTCGGCGCGGAAGGACAGCGGCGAGAGCTGGAACGGGTTGGCGAACAGCGCCGGGTCCACGTCGATGCGCCGTCCCGTGGCGACTTCGAAGATCACCGGCCGCTCGATATCCACCGCGTCACCGGGCTTTGGATAGAGCTGGGTGTGCACCTTCGGCTGCAGCTGGTCGCGCGGCGCGGTCTCCACCCGGGTCACCCGGCGTGCATCGCCGGGACGCACGCGGTACAGGGCGAAGCGGGTCGAGTCCGGCGACCAGACGAGGGTTTCCGGGTCGTGGAAATCGGTGCCCCCGTCGTCGCGGGTTGCTTCGTCCTCGGCGAGAACGCGCACGGCGCCGGTGGCCAGCGTGCGCAGCTTCACCGCGCCGTCCTCGACAAAGGCCTCGTGGCGGCCATCCGGCGACAGGCGCGGCGCGTCGTTGGCGGGTACCGTCAGGTCGCGCACCACGCCGAAGGCGCGCGGGCGGCGCGGGCTGGATTCACGCGCCTGCGGTGCGCAGGCCATGGGCGTGCCCAGTTCGCAGCGCATCCGCTGGCCGTCGATGCGGAAACGGATGGCCTCCGCATCGTCGATGAACTCGTACTCATCGAATGGCAGCCGCAGCGGGTCGTAGCGCTGGCCAAGGGAGGCGCCCAGCGCTCCGGCGAGCGCGGCGTGGTCGAAGGCGGGTCGGGCGGAGCCGCCTTCCACGCCCCGGATCACGAACTCGAAGCCGCCCTCCACGGTGCGCCGGTAGCGGTAACGCTCCGCATCCATCCAAGTGACCGGGCCGGCGATGCCGCGGGTGAGATGCCGCCACTGCTCCGGCAGCGCGAGGGAGCGCTGGTAGGCCGCCAGGTCCGGTCCGGGCGCGCTGGCAGGCGGGGCTGCGAGCGGCGCTGCAATGGGCGCTGCAATGGGCACGACAGCCAGCAGGCAGGCGGCGACCCCGCGCAGGGTGCGGGTCGCACGGACGCGGACGGCGGTGGTGGGCATCTCGGCTCCTGGCGGTAGGCGGGCGGCCATGGTCGCAGCCGCCGGGGTGGGGTGCATCTGCCGATCGTCCGGGCAGCGCGCGGCAAGCCCATCGATGGCGTTGCGGTATCGTCGCTGGCTCCCCCGTCCCGCCCGCTGGAATGTCGCAATGCCCGTAACGTCCGTCTCTCCCCGCCCCCTGCTGATCATTGCCGCCGGCCGTCCGGTGGAGTCGCTGCGCCGCCACGGCGGGTTCGCCCACTGGATCCGCGTGGCCGCCGACCTGCAGGCCGGGCAGGTGCAGGTTGTCGACGTGGAATCGGGTGAACCGCTGCCTGCCCATGACGGGTTCGCCGGGGTGATCATCAGCGGCTCGGCCGCCATGGTGACCGAGCGCCTGGCGTGGAGCGAGCACTGCGCCGCCTGGCTGCGGGAAGCGGCCGGGGCTGGCGTGCCCACCCTGGGGATCTGTTACGGCCATCAGCTGCTGGCCCACGCGCTGGGCGGCGAGGTGGCCGACAACCCCGAAGGGCGGCGCATGGGCACGTACGAGGTGGAGCTGCTGGAAGCGGCCGCAAAAGATCCGCTGTTCTCCGGCCTGCCGGCGCGCTTTCCCGCCCAGGTGACCCACGTGCAGGTGGTGCGCCGGCTGCCGCAGGGCGCGGTGGCGCTGGCGCGGACGGGGCACGATCCGCTGCACGCGTTCCGCTGGGGCCGCTCGGTGTGGGGCGTGCAGTTCCACCCCGAGTTCAGCGCCACCCACATGCGCGGCTACCTCCGTGCCCGGGCCCAGGTCCTGCGCAGCGAAGGCGCGGATCCCGGGGCCCTGCTGCAGGCGGTGCGCGCGGCGCCGGTGGCCCGCGGCGTGCTGCGCAGGTTCGCGCAACTTGCGCGTACTACACTTGCCCACTCATCCAGGGAATAACGGACCGGTATCTATGGGCAATGCCAACAGGGTCAAGGCAGGCGCGGGCGCGGAGTGGCTGCTCGGCGGCTTCGGATTGTTGAAGAAGGCGCCGCTGGCGCTGGGCCTGGTGGGCCTGGTGTTTGCGATCGTATCGGTGCTGCCGCTGCTGTTCATGGGTGCGGGGCCGCTGCTGTCGATGCTGGCGCAGCTGGTGCTGGTACTGCTGACGCCGATCATGCTGGGCGGCCTGGTGTATGCAGTGCGCGAGGTCGACCAGGGCCGCGATGCACATCCGTCGCACCTGTTCCAGGCCTTCCGCGAGGGCAAAGCGCTGTCGCTGGTGGCCCAGCTGGTGCCGCAGATGCTGGGCGGGCTGGCGGCCATCGTGCTGCTGGTGGTGCTGATCGGGCCGACGGCGATGCAGGCCATGATCGTGGCGATGGAGCAGGCGCAGGGCCAGAACCCCGATCCCACCCTGTTCGACGGCTTCCCGATGGGCCGGTTTGCGCTGTGGTTCCTGGGCGCGATCGTGATCGGCGTGGTGGCCTACACGTTCACCTTCCTGTTCCCGGCCCAGGTGATGCTCGAGGGCGCGCGGCCGTTCGCAGCCATGAAGCGCAGCTTCCAGGCCTGCATGGCCAATATCGGCGCCTTCATCGTGTTCATCGTGCTGCTGCTGATTGTGGCCGTGGCCATCCTGATCGGCGCCCAGATCGTGGGCCTGATCCTGGGGATCTTCGGCGGTGAGATGGTCGCTGCCATCGGTGCCCAGCTGCTGATGATGACCGTGCTGATGCCGGTGATGATGGGGGCCGTCTACTACGCCTGGCGTCAGCTGCTGGGCGGACAGGCCACGACCGGTGCCGCGCCGCCGGCGACCGGGATCGAGCTCTGATCAGGAGTCTGGCCGGACCCTGATGACACCAGTCCCGCGGCGCAGCCGCCGCGGGCTCAGGACGCCGGGCGCTGCGCCTGGTCGTCGCTGGTGTCGGCCGACCGCTTCGGCCCGAGGATGCGCGAGGCGATGATGCCGGCCTCGTAGAGCAGGCACATCGGGATCGCCAGCATCAGCTGCGAAATCACGTCCGGCGGCGTGACCACGGCGGCCAGGATGAACACGCCAACAACGGCGTAGCCGCGCCATTCGCGCAGCTGGTCCGGGGTAACCCAGCCGAGCAGGGTGAGGATCACCAGCGCCACCGGCATCTGGAAGCTCAGCCCGAACGCCAGGAAGATCACCATCACGAAGTTCAGGTAGGCGTGGATGTCGGTCATCATCGCCACGCCGTCGGGCGTGACCGCGGTGAGGAAGCCGAACACCACCGGCAGCACCAGGAAGAACGAAAACGCACAGCCGGCGTAGAACAGGCTTACCGCCGACACCAGCAGCGGCATCGCCAGCTTCTTTTCGCGCTTGTACAGCCCGGGGGCCACGAACGCCCACAGCTGGTACAGCAGCCACGGCATGGTGGCGACCAGGGCAATGAAGAAGGCCAGCTTGAGCGGCGCGAAGAACGGCGACGCCACTTCGACCGCGATCAGATGCGCGCCTTCCGGCAGCTTTTCCAGCAGCGGCTGGGCCAGCCAGCCGTAGAGCCGGTTGGCGAACGGCAGCAGGACCACGAACACCACCATCAGCCCGGCCACCGCGCGCAGCAGGCGCGTGCGCAGTTCGATCAGGTGGCCGACCAGGGTCGCTTCTTCGGCGCCGTCAGCGGGCGTGGCCATCGCTATCCTCCGCGCCGGTACGGTCCGGCAGGGCCCTGCCGGCATCGGCGTTGTCCACCTGGCCCTCGATGGCCTTCACTTCGGGCTGCGGCTGCGGCTGCAGCGCATCGCCGGCATCGCGGGCCGTATCGCGGACCGTGTTTTCGATCGTGCCCAGCTCGCGGCGCAGGTCTTCGCCGGTGCTGCGCATTGATTCCTCGGTGCTGCGTACGGCCTGCTTGGCGTCATCCAGGCTGCGCTTGAGCTCTTCGGCGGCCAGTTCGCGTTCCAGCTCGCTGCGCACCGAATACCACTGCGCCCGGGCACGCCGGATCCACAGACCGGCAAACCGCGCGGCCTTGGGCAGGCGTTCGGGACCGAGCACGATCAGCGCGACCAGCGCGATGACCACCAGCTCGGAGAATCCAAGATCAAACATGTCGCAGCTGCCGCGCGCGCGGCGTCAGCGCCGCGCGTTTTCGTTCTGCTGCGTGTCCCGCTGGGAGTCGGTCTCCCGCTGCTGGTCCTCGAGCCGGGCCGGCGGGGTGTCTTCGTCGGCGTCGTGCATGCCCTTCTTGAAGCCCTTGATCGCCTCGCCCAGATCACGGCCGGCGCCGCGCAGGCGCTTGGTGCCGAAAACGAGAAGCACGACCACCAGCACGATGATCCAATGCCAGATGCTGAAAGTGCCCATAAGCTGTGGTCGAAATTCCAGAGTGGTCGGAGGGGTCAGGATACCGCAGCCGCCCTGCTTTTGGCGTGGACGGCGCGGGCAGCCCTGTTCAGATGTCGTCGCCCAGCGGTTCGACGCGGATCTCGCCTTCGCCCACCGGTTCGAACGGCTGCGGCTGGGCTTCGGTGTCCGGGAGCGGCAGCGGCAGGCTTTCCGCGCCGCTGTCCGTTGCCGGCGACGGCTGGGTGGCTACGGCGGCGCCAACCGCGGTATCGACCGCCGGGCCGGTGCCGCGCTCGGCGCGGGCCAGGGCGGTGGCTTCCTCCAGGCGGTCGCGGAAATCAACCACGGCGGTGGACGGCGGGTTCCCGGCGCGGCCCTCGAAGATCATCCGCGGCGTGGTGCCGCGACCGTAGACGGCCTGGTTGGCGCGGTCATCGATGCTCAGCACGGCGCCGTCCAGGGCGATGCCCGCGAACAGGCCACGGGCGCGCGACCACGACCAGATCTCGGCCTTCAGCTGGCCGTCGGTCGCGGTGGAGGCATTGCGGCCCAGCGGGCCCGCGGCCACGCCGGCATCGGCGCCCAGGGTCAGCTTGCCGTTGACGATGCTGTCCAGGCTGCGGTCGTTGCGGAACACCATCACGATATCGGCCGACTGCACGCCCGCCTGCAGGCCGATGCTGCCGCCGGTCAGGGTCACGAAGGCGGGCTGCGACCAGGTGCCATCCGGGCTCTTGACCGCGATCAGCCCATGGCCGCGGCGGCCGCCGATCACCAACCCGGCCTTGACCGTATCGGGCACCACCACGATCGCACGGGCCTCGTCGAGCAGCTTGTTGGGAATGGCGCTTTCCGGGATCTCCTGGATCTCGGCGAGCACGCGGACCGCGTTGTGCGCGCGCACGTCTTCCCGCTGGCCGGCGTTGGCCAGGGAAGTGACCGCCAGCGATGCGGCAAGGGCGATGGGCAGCAGCAGGCGCAGGCTGGAGCGGCGGGACACGGACATTGAAAGACTCCGGAAATTCGGGCGGGATACGGAAAAGACCGCGCCGGGCGGTTCAAGTTCAGGCTAGGGGTGGTGGCATGAATCGGCAATGAGCCCTACGGACGGAACCGACTGTCGCAGTCAGGGCGCTGACAGCCGGCATTGCCGCCTGTCATCCTATACCGATGACAAACCAAGCTCACGCGTCCGCGGCCCCCGCCGCCGACCCGCAAGGTACTTCTTCCCAAGGGCACGACGCCCTGCTCCTGGTCAACCTGGGAACGCCCGATGCGCCGACGGCCGGCGCGGTGCGCCGCTATCTGGGCGAATTCCTCAGCGACCGCCGCGTGGTCCAGCTGACCCGGTGGCTGTGGTACCCGATCCTGTATCTGATCGTGCTGCCGTTCCGCTCGCCGCGGGTGGCCAGGCTGTACGCCGGGATCTGGATGGACGAGGGGTCGCCGCTGACGGTCTATACCCGCCGCCTGGCCGAAGCGATGGCCGTGAAGATGCCGGACCTGCGGGTGGACTGGGCGATGCGCTACCAGCAGCCCTCGTTGACCCGCGCCATCGAGCGGCTGCGCAAGCAGGGTGCACGCCGGATCCTGGTGCTGCCGCTGTATCCGCAGTATTCGACCACCACCACCGCTTCGGTGGAGGACGTGGCCAATCGCGTGGGCGGCGACGCGGTGCGGGTGGTGCACGACTACCACGTCGACCCGCAGTGGGTGGCCGCGGTGGCGGACTCCATCCGTGCCCATCGGGAACAGCATGGGCGGGGCGAACGCCTGCTGTTCTCCTATCACGGCATTCCCCAGCGCCTGGTGGACCAGGGCGATCCCTATCAGCGCCAGTGCAAGGCGGGTACCGAGGCCATCGCCGCGGCACTGGGCCTGCCCGAGGGCGAAGCGATCATGACCTTCCAGTCGCGCTTCGGGCGCGAGCAGTGGCTGCAGCCCTACACGGCCGGCACCATCGAACAGCTGGCGCGCGAGGGCGTGAAGCGGATCGACGTGGTCTGCCCGGGGTTCGCGGTCGACTGCCTGGAAACCCTGGAGGAAATCTCGATCGAGAACGCCGAACTGTTCCGCGAGCACGGCGGCGAGGTGCTGAACTACGTTCCGTGCCTGAATGATTCACCGGCCCACGCCGACCTGCTGGCCGACCTGGCCCGGCGCGAACTGGCCGCCTGGGCCTGATGGAAGCGTTTTCCCTGCAGATCGCCGGCGGCACCGTCGCCGGCCTGCGCAGCGGCACGGCCGGTGCCCGCCGCGTGCTGGCCCTGCACGGCTGGCTCGACAACGCGGCCAGCTTCGTGCCGCTGGCCGCCCACCTTGAGGGCGTGGATCTGGTGGCCCCGGATCTGCCCGGCCACGGGCGCAGCTTCCACCTTGGCCAGGGCGCGGACTATTCCTTTGCCGGCGCGGTGAACACGGTGCTGGATATTGCCGACGCGCTGGGCTGGGAGCGCTTCTCGCTGCTCGGTCACTCGATGGGCGCCGGCATCGCCAGCCTGGTGGCGGCGGGGTGTCCGGACCGGATCGAGCGGCTGGTGGCCATCGAAGCCCTCGGTGCGCTGCCGGAACCGGCCGGGCGGACCACAGTGCGCCTGCGGGAAGCGGTGGCCGCCAACCGCAAGCTCAATGACAAGCAGCTGCGGGTGTTTGCCGATCCCGCGCCCGCGGTGCGCGCGCGCATGGCGGCCAATGCCCTTGGCGAGGCCAGCGCCCGGCTGCTGGTCGAACGCGGCCTGCGCAGGGTGGAGGGCGGCTTCAGCTGGAGCAGCGACCCGCGCCTGACCCTGCCGACCATGGTGCGGATGACGCCCGCGCAGGTGGATGACCTGATTGCCGGCATCACCTGCCCAACCCGGGTGATCTACGCCGACCCGCCGCAGCCCTACCTGCCCGAACCCGACCGCAGCCGCCGCGCCCGGCTGCTGCCGCAGGGCGAGCTGGTGGTGCTCCCGGGTGGTCATCACCTGCACATGGAACAGCCGGCCGATGTGGCCGCCGCGATCGGGGATTTCCTGAGGGGTTGAGCCGCCGCGCCGGCCCGGAAGAGGGCATTGCGGGGCGTCGGGGGCGTAGCCCCGACCTACGGGTGTGCAGTGCAGGACAAGGTAGGTCGGGGCTACGCCCCCGACACGGACAGCAGGGCGCGCAGGGTGCCTTTCAGGCGCGCGCCCTCGGCGCGGAAGTAGTCCCGGTGCCGGCGCCAGTGCGGGCAGCGCAGTTCCACCTCATGCCAGAACGCCGGTGAATGATTGGCGTGGATCAGGTGGCACAGCTCGTGCACCAGCACATACTCGAACGCCTCCGGATCGCCCAGCACCAGCGACAGATCCAGCGACATCGCCCCGCCCGGCGCCAGCGACCCCCACTGCGATGACATCTGCCGCAGCCTGATCCGGCTGGGCGCGGCCGGCAGGCCGGGCAGATAGCGCGGCAGCCAGCGACCGATATCGGCACGGGCCGCGGCCTCGTAGAACTCGCGCACGGCGCGGGAAAACGCGGCATGCCCGGCGCTGGCAGGATGCTCCATTACCAGCCCCGCGTCCTCCTGGACCAGCCGGGTGAAGCGGGCCGGTCGCCAGCGCAGCGGCAGCAGCGCGCCGCGCAGCGGCAGGTACGCCTCCTGCCCCGGCACCAGCGGCTCGATATGCGGCGCCGCATGCCTGCCCAGCTGTTCCACCAGCCAGGCGCGATGCTCAAGAACGAAGCGCTCACCGGCGGCCAGGCTGGCGCGCGGCGGCAGCGTCAGCCGGGCTCCGCGATCACCCACGCTGAGGCGGATCCGCCGTGCGCGCGGATCCCGCACCCGCAGGATCTCGATATCGCCGCCGTCTTCCAGCGGCACCTGCATGACGTCACGTTCGATCCGGCGTGGACGCGCTGTCAGCAGGCGGCGCATCGGCTCAGCCGTCGGCACGTGACAGCTTCAGCGCCGGCTCCAGGATCGAGAACAGGCGCCGGAACTCACCGCTCATCAGCGCGAAACGGGCATCAAGCTCGGCGCGGATATCGTCCGGATCGCTGGCTTCCAGCTGGTCCACCGCGCCCTCCAGGAACTTCCACTTGCGGATCACCAGATCCTCGCCGAGTACGAACGACACGTGATCGTCGAGCGTCAGCGCCAGCTTGGTCACCTGCTTGCCCGACTCCAGGTGCCGGGTGATCTCATCCGACTGCAGCTCCTGGCGCTGGCAGCGCACGATCGCGCCGTGGTCGTCGCCATCCTTCAGCTCGCACTCCTCGCCCAGCGACAGCCCCTCGGGCAGCGGATCGCCCGCGATCCATCCGGTCAGCACCGCCCGCGGCGACACCTCGGCATTGAGCGGCAGGGCCGGGAAGCTGCCCAGCGCGCGGCGGATCTCCGACACCACGGTTTCCGCGCTCTTGCGGCTGGAGGTGTCGATGGCGCAGACCCCGTGCTCCAGGTCCAGCAGCGCATCGGTGCGGCCGGGGCGCACGAAAGCGCGCGGCAGCAGCTCCTGCACCAGTTCGTCCTTCATCTGCTTGCGCAGGCGCCCGCCCGGCTTGCGGCCTTCGCGCTCCTCCATTTCGGCCAGCTTGCGCGCCAGCAGGTCGTTGACCACCGCGCCCGGCAGCAGCCGGTCCTCGTTGCCCACGGTCAGCCACAGCGCATCGCCGATACGGTGCGACAGGGCCTCGGCATCGCGGCCGAAGGGGGAGATGAAGCCGCGCGAGGACAGCTCCAGCGGTCCGACCGGCTTGAGCGTGGTCTCGGCCAGGCCTTCGTCCAGGTGCGACAGATCCAGGGTGGGAGCGAAGCGGAACAGGGTGAGGTTGCGAAAGAACATTCGGGGACCGTTGTTGGCAGTTGCAGGAAGGCCCGCCGGTTGCGCACCTGCATGGGCGCAGCAGTACGGTGGGCGTAGGGGGGTATCAGAGCGGCTTGGCGTCGCCTGGGATGAGACCCATGAAATCAAACAGCTTCGGATCGGCCAGCTGCGAGGGCCGGACATCGGCCAGGGAGCGGGCGATGGTTTCGATCCGGCCCGGCGTCTCGCGTTCCCACTCGGCCATCATCCGCTGCACCTGCTTGCGCTGCAGGTTCTCCTGCGAGCCACACAGGTTGCAGGGAATGATCGGGAACTGCCTGAGCCGCGCGTATTCAACGATATCCGGCTCGGCGGCGTAGGCCAGCGGCCGGATCACCACGTGGCGGCCGTCATCGGACAGCAGCTTGGGCGGCATGCCGCTGAGCTTGGCGTGGAAGAACAGGTTGAGGAAGAACGTGGCCACCATGTCCTCGCGGTGGTGGCCGAGTGCGATCCTGGTGATGCCGTTTTCCGCGGCCCAGGTGTAGAGCGCGCCGCGGCGCAGGCGCGAACACAGCGAGCACATGGTCTTGCCCTCCGGCACCACCCGCGACACCACCGAATAGGTGTCCTGCTCGATGATGTGGAAATCAACGCCCAGCGAGCGCAGGTAGTCGGGCAGGATGTGCTCCGGGAACCCGGGCTGCTTCTGGTCCAGGTTCACCGCGATCAGCGAGAAATCGACCGGGGCCTTCTTCTGCAGCTGCAGCAGGATATCCAGCAGGGTGTAACTGTCCTTGCCGCCCGACAGGCACACCATCACCCGGTCGCCGTCGCTGATCATGCCGTAATCGGCGATCGCCCGGCCGGCCTGGTGGCGCAGGCGGCGGCCGAGCCGGTCCAGTTCGCGGCGTTCGGCCAGCGGGTCGCCGGCGCGGCGCGGCATAACCGGTTCGGGCAGGGGGATGACGGTGCTCATGTGGCCATTGTAGCGGCAGCGCCGGTGGCGGCCGGGCGCTTTTGGCGCCGGGAAAGGCGACAATAGGGGTCCATCCAACGCCAAGGGCCCCGCCTGCCATGTCCGACACCTCCCTGACCCGGTTTTTGATCGAGGCCCAGCGCGAGGGCCATATCAATCCGCAGCTGCGGCTGCTGATCGAAGTGGTGGCGCGCGCCTGCAAGCGGATTTCGGTGGCGGTGGGCAAGGGCGCGCTGGGCGACGTGCTGGGTGACG
>DXCY01000248.1 GCA_019115725.1 Candidatus Luteimonas excrementigallinarum | reverse complement strand
TGCCTGCCGCGGCAGTTCCACGTGGCGGTGGTGGAATGCGTGGATGCGGGGGATATCCGCCGGGCGCGCTGGCTGTTTGGCGGCTATCTGGTGGTGATCATCCTGATGGTGCTGCCGATCGCCGCCGCGGGCATGGCCCTGTTTGGCGATGGCGGCACGCTGGCCGACACCTTCGTGCTGGCGCTGCCACTGGCCGAAGGGCGCGATGCGCTGGCGCTGTTCGCCTACGTGGGCGGGTTTTCCGCGGCCACCGGCATGGTGATCGTGGCCAGCGTGGCGCTGTCGATCATGGCCAGCAACGACCTGGTGATGCCGCTGC
Organism: Candidatus Luteimonas excrementigallinarum; assembly: GCA_019115725.1. Classification (GTDB taxonomy): domain Bacteria; phylum Pseudomonadota; class Gammaproteobacteria; order Xanthomonadales; family Xanthomonadaceae; genus Luteimonas; species Luteimonas excrementigallinarum. The sequence continues at coordinate 3,396 of DXCY01000248.1, read as the reverse complement.
TGCTGCGCAGCCGCTGGGCCCAGCGTCAGGGCGGCGACGTAGCGGCGACGGTGCTGTGGGTGCGGCGCATCGCCATCCTGTGCTTTGCCCTGTTCGCCTACGGCTACTACCTGGCCAGCGGTACCGACACCACCCTGGCCGCCTATGGATTGATGGCCTTCGCGGCGGTGGCGCAGTTCGCGCCGGCGCTGATCGGCGGGCTGTACTGGCGCGGGGCCAGCCGCCAGGGCGTGGAGGCCGGGCTGCTGATCGGCTTCGGCGTGTGGATCTACACCCTGCTGCTGCCCACGCTGACCGATGCGGGCTGGCTGGATCCGGCCTGGCTGGAACACGGCCCCTTCGGCATCGGCTGGCTGCGGCCGCGGCAGCTGTTTGGCGTGGAGGGCTGGGACCCGCTCACCCACGGCACGTTCTGGGCGCTGCTGCTCAACATCGGCGCACTGCTGCTGGTGTCGGCCCGCTGGCGGCCCGGGCTGGACGAGCGGCTGCGCGCAGCGCCGTTCCTGGATCCGTATGCGGAGCGCCGGGTGCTGGGCGCCGACGACTGGCGCGGCGTGCCCATCGCCGACCTGCAGGCCCTGGCCCGGCGGGTGGTGGGACGGCGCGCGGCACAGCGCGCGTTCGACGAATACGCCGCCAGCCAGGGGCGGGATCTGGCCCCTGGCGCGCTGGCCGACCGCGGCTGGGTGCAGTTCACCGAGCGCCTGCTGGCGGCGGCCATCGGCGCTGCCTCGGCGCGGCTGGTGATCACCAGCACCCTGCGCGGATCGGGCATGGAACTGCCCGAGGTGATGGCGGTGCTGGACGAGGCCGGGCAGGAGCTGCGCTTCAACCGCGAGATCCTCTCCAGCACCCTGGAGAACATCGACCCGGGGGTCAGCGTGGTCGATCGCGGGATGCGTCTGGTGGCATGGAACCGGCGCTACCAGGAGCTGTTCGATTACCCGGACGGCATGCTCTACGTCGGCCGCCCGGTCGGCGACCTGATCCGCTACAACGCCGAGCGCGGCGAGCTCGGCTCGCTGGATGAAGCCGGCATCCAGGCCGAGATCGACAAGCGCGTGGGCTACATGCAGGCCGGCTCGCCGCATGTGTCCGAACGCACCATCGGCAAGGGCGTGGTGACCGATGTACGCGGCCAGGCGCTGCCGGGCGGCGGTTACGTGACCAGCTACAGCGACGTGACCGAGTACAAGCGGGTGGAGCGTGCGCTGCGCGAGATCAACGAGACCCTGGAACAGCGCGTGGCCGAGCGCAGCCGCGAGGCGGAGATGGCCCAGCAGTCGCGCACCCGCTTCCTGGCCGCACTCAGCCATGACGTGCTGCAGCCGCTGAACGCGGCGCGCCTGTTCACCTCGGCCATGCGCGAAACGGAGGAACCCGCCGAACAGCGCCGCCTGGCCGAGCGGGTGGATTCTTCGCTGCGTGCGGCGGAGGAGCTGCTGGACGGTCTGCTGGACGTGTCGCGGCTGGACGCCGGCGCGCTGCGGCCGGAATGGTCCCGGTTCGATGCCGGTGCGCTGGTGCGCGAACTTGTGGCCCAGCACGCCCCCATGGCCGCCGCGCGCGGACTCGGCCTGCGTGCCCACGCCCCCGCCCTGTGGGTGCGCAGCGACCGCCGGCTGCTGCGCCGGGTGATGCAGAACTTCCTCGTCAATGCCCTGCGCTACACCCGCCAGGGCCGGGTGCTGGTGGGCGTGCGCCCGCAGGGCGACGAGGTGGCGCTGCAGGTCTGGGATACCGGGCCGGGAATCCCGGAACACCACATGCGCGAGATCTACGACGAGTTCCAGCGCTTCGAACAGCCCTTCGACTGGGACGAGCGCGGCATGGGTCTGGGGCTGTCGATCTGCCAGCGCATCTCGCGCCTGCTCGACCATCGCCTGGATGCCCGCTCGGAGGTGGGTCAGGGCAGCATGTTCGCGATCATGGTGCCGCGCGCGCCCGCCGGCGGCGGACAGCCGCTGCCCGTGCCGCAGGTCGACGACGGGCTGGAGGGCATGCGGGTGCTGTGCGTGGACAACGATCCGGAGATCCTGGCCGGAATGCGCGCCCTGCTGGAGCGCTGGGGCATCGAGCCCCTGCTGGCGGCCACGGTCGACCAGGCCCTGGCACTGGCCAGCGAGGGGCCGCAGGTGCTGCTGGTGGACTATCACCTGCATGACCGTCTGGACGGACTGGAGACGCTGGATGCGCTGCGCGCCGCCGGCCTCCAGGCGCCTGGCGCACTGGTGACCGCCGACGGCAGCGACCGGCTCAAGCAGGCCGCGCGCCAGCGTGGCTACCGGGTGCTGACCAAGCCGGTGAAGCCGGCCTCGCTGCGGGCGTTCCTGTCGGCCAGCCGGCGCTGACCGGGACAAGTGATTACACTGGCCCGCCCGCACTTTTCCCGGCAGCGGACGGTCCCGGCCCGGACCGCCACGCGGGCCGGCTTTCCACGATGACCGACCCGTCCTACCGCACTACCCTCGGCGACCGTCTGGAAGCCGTTATCGCCGGCCTGGACGGCGACTCCCTCACCCTGGGCCAGATGCTCGACCACGTCGGCACCCAGGGACTGCTGCTGCTGGCGGCACTGCTGACCCTGGTGTTCCTGATCCCGGTATCGATCCCGGGCGTGAGCACGATCTTCGGCGCAGCGATCCTGCTGATCGGGGTCAGCCGGCTGCTGGACCGGCCGCTGTGGCTGCCGGCCCGCCTGCGCAACCGCGAACTGCCGGCCGAACGGGTACGCGAGATGCTGTCCCGCGGTATGACCTGGGTGCACCGGATGGAGCGCATCAGCCGCCGGCACCGGATGCCCGGGCTGGCCGCAGGCCGGGCGATGGACATCGTCAACAGCCTGGCTTTCATCTTTGCCGCGATCCTGCTGATGATGCCGTTCGGGTTCATCCCCTTCAGCAACACCCTGCCGGGCATCGCCCTGCTGTTCTACGCGGTTGGCATGATCCAGCGCGACGGCGTGGCGATCCTGCTCGGCCACCTGGGCACGATCGTGACGGTGGTGTACTTCACCTTCCTGATCGGCGGCGGTGGCTGGGCCCTGCTGGCCCTGTGGCAGCACTTCACCAGCATGTCCTGAGCGTCAGGACAGCCCTTCCGCATCCTCGGCCGTCCCGTCGGGATCCAGCGCCAGGCGACCGGCGATCAGCACGGCTTGGGTGCGGTTGGATGCGCCGAGCTTGCGCAGGATCGCGCTCATGTGCGCCTTGATGGTGGCCTCGGACACGCCCAGTTCCCAGGCGATCTGCTTGTTGAGCAGGCCGGTGGCAAGCATCTGCAGCACCCGGAACTGCTGCGGGGTGAGCTCGCGGACCCGGGCGGCCACGTCCTGCTCACCCTCATCGGCAGCTGGGGCGGCAGCGACGGCCTCGGGCGCCCAGCGTTCGCCATCAA
>DXCY01000247.1 GCA_019115725.1 Candidatus Luteimonas excrementigallinarum | reverse complement strand
CGCAGCATCGGCTTCACCCGGCAGGACCACAGCACGGATGCGATGGAGGTGATCCGCAAGAGCTTCACCCCGGAGTTCCGCAACCGCCTGGACGCGATTGTGCAGTTCCAGCCGCTGGGCTTCGACCACATCCTGCGGGTGGTGGACAAGTTCCTGATCGAACTGGAGAGCCAGCTGCAGGAGAAGAACGTGGCCGTCACCGCGACCGCCGAGGCGCGGGAGTGGCTGGCCAAGCACGGCTTCGACCCGCAGATGGGCGCACGGCCGATGGCGCGGATCATCCAGGACCGCATCAAGCGTCCGCTCGCGGACGAGCTGCTGTTCGGCAAGCTGGTCGACGGCGGCCGGGTCAGCGTGCAGGTGAAGGACGATGAGCTGGTGGTCGAGGCTTCGCCGGAGCAGGAGAAGCTGCTTCCCGCCGCCGTCGATTGAGAAGGCGAGCGAAAGAAGCGCAAACGAAGAAGGCGGCCAATGGCCGCCTTCGCTGTTTCCGGCGCGCCTGGGCGCTGCGCGGTTACTTCATCCGGTAGGTGATGCGACCCTTGGTCAGGTCGTAGGGAGTCATCTCCACCTTGACCCGGTCACCGGTGAGGATGCGGATGTAGTGCTTGCGCATCCGCCCGGAAATGTGGGCAATGATCTCGTGTCCGTTCTCCAGCTTGACCCGGAACATGGTGTTCGGGAGGGTCTCGGAAACGGTACCTTCAAATTCTATGACGTCGTCTTTCGCCATGCGTCCTGTATCGGTTGGCGGGCTGGATGTCGGCCCATGAAAACAGTCAACCATTATGCCATAGCCGCAAGCCCGCGGGCAAAGCTGGTTCAGCCGCCGGCAGGGATGGGAGCCAGGGCGGCCGCCGGGAGACGGCCGAAGGGTTCCCGCCAGGACTGCACCAGGCCGGGCTGGGCAGCCAGGCGCTGGATCTCCTGCTGGAAGCGCGGCCTCGGCCAGCGCTCGGCGCCCATGCTGAGCAGGTGCGCGTTCTCCACCTGCGCGTCCAGCAGCGGCCAGCCGTTGCCATGCAGCCAGTGGGCCAGCCCGGCCAGCGCCGCCTTCGAGCCACCGGATTGTGCGCTGAACATGCTTTCGCCAAAGAACATCCGGCCCACGGCCACGCCGTAGATTCCGCCGACCAGCTGCTCGCCCTCGTAGACCTCCACGCTGTGCGCGTGGCCCAGTTCGTGCAGCTGCTGGTAGGCCTGGCACATCTGGGGGGTGATCCAGGTGCCGGCCTGGCCCGGGCGCGGCGCGGTCGCACAGGCTTTGACGACTTCGGCGAACGCGCAGTCGGCGCGCAGCTCCCAGCCACAGCCGCGCAGGAACCGCCGGAACCGCGAGGCCAGGCGTACGCCATCGGTGCGGAACACCATGCGTGGATCCGGCGTCCACCACAGGATCGGCTGGCCCTGCGAATACCAGGGGAAGATGCCGTTGCGGTAGGCATTGAGCAGGCGGGCAGGGGACAGGCAGCCGCCGATTGCGAGCAGCCCATCCGGCTCGCGCAGCGCCGATTCCACCGGAGGAAACGGTGCATCGGGATCGGCGGACAGCAGCGGAGGGCGGAAATGCATCGCCCCATTCTAAGGCGCCGGTACCCCACCCGCAGGAGCAACTGGCGCGAAAGGGGAGCGGCTGTCGAGCAGCTGTTTGTAGCGGTGGACGGAGGCCGTCTCTTCGGCGCACCAGCGGCGCAGAGGGTCGGCGAAGGCGGGGTCGGCGATCCAGTGCCGGCTGCGGACGAACTCGGGCAGGAAGCCGCGGGCGATCTTGTGCTCGCCCTGGGCCCCGGGTTCGAACCGCCGCAGCCCCTCGCGCAGACAGTATTCGATGCCCTGGTAGTAGCAGGTCTCGAAGTGCAGCCCGTCCATCTGCACCTCGGCGCCCCAGTAGCGTCCGTACAGCGTGTCACCACCGCGCAGGCACAGCGCACCGGCCACGGGGGCGTCATCCAGCTCGGCCAGCACGATCACCAGCGCCCGCGGCATGGTCCGGGCCAGATGCTGCAGGAAGCCGGCGGTCAGCGCCGGGGAGTTGCCGTAGTCGGCAAAGGTGGCGAGGTAGAAGCCGTGCATGGCGTCCAGATCCTGCGCGCTGGCCTCATCGCCGTGCACCACGCGGAAGCGGACCCCGGCGCGGGCCACCTTCGCCCGCTCCTGGCGGATGTTCTTGCGCCGGCGCCGGTCCAGCGCGGCCAGGAACCCGTCGAAATCCGTCCAGCCGGTCCGGTTGTGCCAGTGGTACTGCACATCGGCACGGGCCAGCCAGGCGGCGTCGAACGCGTCGTCCTCCGCCGCGGTATGGAAGTTGATGTGGGCCGAAGACAGCTTCTGCCGCTGCGTGTTGGCCACGATGGCCTCCAGCAGCGCCGCGCGGTACTGCCCGGCCCCAAGCAGGCGCGGCCCGGTCACCGGCGAGTAGGGCACGGCGCCCAGCCATTTGGGAAAGTATTCGCGCCCGTACTGTGCGTAGGCATGCGCCCAGGCGTGGTCGAACACGAACTCTCCGTGCGAGTTGGTCTTCAGATAGCCCGGCGCAGCGGCCACCAGCTGCCCGCCGTCCCACAGGGTCACATGCTGCGGGGTCCAGCCCCATTCGCGGCGCAGACAGCCGTGTTCTTCCAGGCCATGCAGAAACGCGTGGGCTACGAACGGGTTGGTGTCGTCATGCAGCGCGTCCCACGCCGTGGCGGGGACGCTTGCGAGCGAATCGATGACGCGGGCGGTCAGCATGAGAGAGCAGCGGAATCTCCATGGCCGGGCGCGCGCAATCGCATGGACTGCCGCCAGGGCAGTCCACCAGTGCGATTACTCGCCCTTGTCGAGGAACTTCTCGGCGTCCAGTGCGGCCATGCAGCCGAAGCCCGCTGAGGTGATGGCCTGGCGGTAGTGCTGGTCAGCCACGTCGCCCGCGGCGAACACGCCCGGCACCGAGGCGCCCGTGGCGCCGCCAGACAGGCCAGAACGGATCTCGATGTAGCCATCGTTCATGGCCAGCTGGCCTTCGAACAGGCCGGTGTTCGGGGTGTGGCCGATGGCCACGAAGAAGCCGTGCACCGGGATGTCGCGGGTGGAATCATCCTGCACCGACTTGACCCGCAGTCCGGTCACGCCGGCATCGTCGCCCAGCACTTCGTCCACCACGTGGTTCCACACCGGCACGATCTTGCCGGCTTCCACCTTGGCAAACAGCTTGTCCTGCATGATCTTCTCG
>DXCY01000023.1 GCA_019115725.1 Candidatus Luteimonas excrementigallinarum | reverse complement strand
GTGGACCTGTTCTGGCGTGCCATCGATCCCGGTGACTACCGGCTCAGCCTGTCGTGGCCCGATGGCAGCGGGGTGGCCGACACCTTTCCCGACCTCGACTTCAGCGTGCCCAGCGGCCCGGCGTCCGCGCCGCGCGGCACCGTGGTGCTGCTGCACGGCTGGATGATGCACGGCGACTCGATGCTGCCCTGGGCGCTGCGCCTTGGCGAGGCCGGCTACCGCACCATTGCCATCGACCTGCGCAACCACGGCCGCTCGGGCGACGCGCCTTCCGGCTACGGCACCCGCGAGGCCCGCGACGTGGTGGAAGTGGTGCTGGCCCTGCGCGAACGTGGCGAAGTCACCGGGCCGCTGCACCTGCTGGGCGTGTCCTACGGCGCCGCCACCGCGCTCTTCGCCGCGGCCGATCCGCGTCTGGAAACGGATAGCGTGGTGGCGATGGAATCATTCGCCGCGGCGGACCAGGCCATCCGCGACATGGTGCCCTACATGCTGACCGATGCCCCGGCCCCGCCCTCCGCCTGGCTGACCCGGCAGTGGATGCAGTGGCGCCTGGATGACACGGTGCTGGACGACGCCATCGCCCGCGCCGGCGACACCCTCGACATGCCGCTGGACCGGGTCGATGTCACAAGCGCCCTGGCGCGCGTGTCCTGTCCCCTGCTGGTGCACGGCGACGCCGACCGCCACGTACCGGTCACCCACGGACGTGCCCTTGCCGCCTCCGCGCCGCACGCCCGCTACATCGAAATGCCGGGCGAGGATCATCTCAGCCTGCCCATGCAACTCGACGCCCTCGCCCCCACCGTGGTCGACTGGTTCCAGCAGCCCGGCTGTGGACGGGAAGACCTGCGGGTGGCGGCCCTGGCAGGCTGAGCCAACCCCACCTCACCCTGGCACCCGGAGCCATGTGACACTCCTGCCCGTGGGCGCTGTCTCGTTGCGGTCACATTCATGCAACAGCGCGGACCCACAATGCTGCGGATCGCAACGGACGCGCGGCGCCTGCTTGGTGCCAACAACGCGCTGGGCACAACGCCAACCTGGCTGACGCCCTCCCGCAGGTGCCAGGACACCCCGAACTCTTTCCTCCGACGGAAGCACACGCTTCCGCGGGCATGGCTGTGCCCGGGAAAGTGAACCGGGCCTGGGACCGGCTCCCACCAAAAACATGACCGGAACCCCCATGTCCCATTTCAAGCACTCGGCGCTGGCAGGCGCCATCTTCGCCATCCTCTCCGTTGCGCCGACCGCGGCCGCCCAGACCACCGGCGCCGAAGCGGTATCGCCCCGCGACCAGGGCATGATCAGCGGCCGGGTGATCGACCCGGGCACCGGCCAGTACCTGCGCAATGCCATCATCCGCGCCGATACGACTGGCGGCCGCAGGAGCGTGGTCTCCGGTGACCGCGGTGAATTCCGGATCACCAACGTGCCCGCCGGCCCGGTGGAGCTGGCGGTGGAGTTCACCGGCTACGTGACCGCCGAGCTCAGCGTGGAGCTGCAGGCCGGCGAGTCCAGGCAGGTGGATATCGAGTTGAACAGCGCCTCGTCCGGTGGCGGTGATGCGAAGACGCTGGATACGCTGCGCGTGGTCGGCGTGCGCGAAGGCGACGCCCGCGCACTGATGGAACAGCGCGCCTCGATGGACATCACCAACAGCCTGTCCACCGAGTCCTACGGCGAGATCTCCGAAGGCAACCCGGGCGAGTTCATGAAGTTCATGCCGGGCGTGGACACCGACAGCACTGGCGACGGCACGGTGCGCAACGTGAGCCTGCGCGGCCTGCCGGCCAGCTACACCAGCATCACCGTCAACGGCATCAGCCTGGCGTCGGCCGACGCCAACACCGGCGCGGGCGGCTCGCGCACCTTCAGCTTCGAACAGTCCTCGCTGACCGGCATCGATTCGATCAGCATCTTCAAGACCACCAGCGCCGACAAGGACGCCGACTCCCCGGCCGGCACCATCGATATCCGCACCAAGCGGGCCTTCGACCGCAGCGGCCGCAGCATCACCGCCCAGCTCAGCGCAAGCAGCCATTCCAACGTGTGGGACTCACGCCGTCGCACCGGCCCTCGCGAGGGCGGCTACGGCAGCGACAAGTTCCTGCCCAGCGGACAGATCAACTATTCCAACGTGTTCATGGACGGCCGCCTGGGCGTGGTGGCCGGGCTGAGCCATTCCGAGCTGTACGTGGAGCAGGAGCAGATCACCGCCAGCCGCAACTACGTGCCCACCGATGCCAGCCCCACGCCGCTGGCGATCACCCGCATCGTGCCGCAGATGGGCACCCGCGAGATCAGCCGCTCGTCCGGCTCGCTCAACATGGATTTCAAGGCGACCGACGGGCTGATCCTGTCGCTGATGTCCTCCATCGGCGAGGGCACCATCATGGCCGGATCCACCGCGCCTGAGCTGACCACGGGCGTACGCGCGAACGGCGTGGATGGCAATGCGGTCACCGAATTCACCACCCGCCAGCCCGATACCGCCACGGCCATCACCGCGCGCAACACGCTGACCTACAAGTACGGCACCACGCGCAACTTCATCCCCAGCTTCGAGTACAACAACGAGCACATCACGCTGGATGGCAACCTGTTCTATTCCAGCTCCGAAAGCACCTACAACCCCAATCGCAAGGGCGCGGTGCACAGCATGCTGGCCTGGCCCACCGCCTCCGGCAATTTCCACGCCGATCGCGGCAATGACACCCTCGGCCAGCCCTGGCAGGTCACCCAGGTCAGCGGCGGCGACTGGAGCCTGCCTTCCAGCTACACCGTCGCCGGCACGCCCACGATGCGCCTGCGCACCGGCCAGTCGGCGGAAACCGAGTACACCGGCGGCGCCCTGAACCTGTCATTCGACCGCGAGATCGGCCCGGCTTTCGTCACCTTCAAGACCGGCGCCAAGCTGCAGCAGGCCCGCTACGACTTCGACAATCCGAACGATTCGTACAAGTACCAGTACACCGGCCCGCTGAGCACGGCCGAACTGCTGCAGCAGATCCAGACCGGCAACCAGCACTCGGCAGCCGACAGCGGCGTGCATTACAGCTCCATCTCCGGCGCCACCGACATGTACCTGCCGAGCATGTTCAAGCTGTACCAGCTCTATCAGCAGAACCCGGACCACTGGCAGCACACGATGTCGCCGAACGACTGGTACAACTCGAACATCGCCAACCGCCGGCACTTCGAGGAAGACACCACGGCCCTGTACATCATGGGTACGGCCGAACTCAGCGACAAACTGACCGTGCGCGCCGGCCTGCGCTGGGAACAGACCAAAAACGCAGCCCGCGAGGCCGATGCGCTGACCACCGGGGAAGTCGAGGCGGCCGGATACGCGGTCAATCCCTCCACCGGCCGGGCCACCACGATCGAGGGACTGGAATACCAGTACCTCACCCGCCCCGCGACCGAGCGCAAGGCCAAGTACGACCACCTGTTCCCCAGCGCTTCGGTGAAGTACGCCTTCGATGACAGCACCGACCTGCAGTTCGGCTACAGCCGCACCATCCAGCGGCCCGAGGTGAGCGTGCTCTCCGGGGTGTGGGCGATCAACGACGAGACGATGACGGTACGCGCGCCGAACCCGGGGCTTGAGCCGCAGATCTCCGACAACTTCTCGCTGCGCCTGGCCAAGTACTTCGAGCCGGTGGGCATCATCGGCATCAACTACTACCGCAACCGGGTGAAGGGGCTGTTCCAGGCCCAGGAGATGACCGCCGAGGAGTTCGGCTACACCGGCACCGATTACCAGGACTACACCTTCATCCGCACCGACGTGGTGGATGGCGATGCGATCGATATCCAGGGCTGGGAACTCGAGTTCAGCCACGCCATGGACTACCTGCCCGGTGCCTGGGGCGGGCTGTCGGTCCGCGGCTCCTTCATGCTCAACGATCCCGACGTGCCGCTGGTGCGCGCAGCGGACAAGATCGGCACGCTGTCGGTGTCCTGGCAGCATGGCCCGGCACGCCTGTACCTCAACACCGTGTGGACCGATGACAAGTACCGCTCGACCACGCCGTCGTGGTTCAGCGAGTACTGGGACACCAACCTGTCGGGCAGCTACTCGTTCGCCGAGGGCTGGGATGCGTTCTTCAACATCCGCAACCTGCTCAATCGCAACCGCAATGTGATCGTGCCCAACTCGCTCTCGCCGACCGGGGAGATCCACGGCAGCACCGGCACCCACGGCGCGATCTACATCCACGGTGGCCGCAACGGCACCGTCGGCATCCGCGCGCGCTTCTGACCGCCCGAAGGCAACCCGGCCGGCCCCGACTGCACGGGGCCGGCACCTGTCCCACCCTGAATCCGGACCACACCATGACCCTCCCTGCCCGACGCTTCTCCTTCCGCGTGCCCGTGCTCGCGGCCCTGGCCAGCGCAACGCTGGCCACCGCCTTTGCCAGCCCCGTCCAGGCGCGGTCGCAGCCCCCGGCCTACCAGCCCGGCCAGTGCGGCACCTTCACCGTGGCGATGATCCCCGACACCCAGAACTACATGGACTTCACCCGGCAGAAGGCCGAGGGCTTTCCGATCGACGCGGTGGAGCTGTACTACGAGCAGATGCGCTACATCGGCGACAACGCCCGCAGCAACGGCGGCGAGATCGTCTTCGCCACCCACGTGGGCGACATCTGGCAGCACTACTCGGAATGGATGGACCCCGAGCACGAGGCCCGCGGTTTCAAGTGGATCCCCAACCCGGCCGGCTCCAGCGTGGCCCGCCAGCCCTACGCCGAGGTGCGTAGCTTCGAGATTCCCAGCGCCGCCGCCGGCTTCCGCCTGCTTGCCGGCAAGCTGCCGTTCTCGGTGGTACCTGGCAACCACGACTACGACGCGCTGTGGACCCATCCCGACTTCCCGCCGCAGCCGGGCAAGGACGGCGTTGTCGGCCTGCGCCACGTGGGCGGACTCACCGGGTTCCTGTCGGCGTTCTCGGCCGATTCGGAGTTCTTCAAGGACAAGCCGTGGTACATCAGCGCCCATGGCAACGGCACCGACAGTGCCCAGATGTTCGAGGCCGGCGAGTGCCGGTTCCTGCACATCGGCCTGCAGTACGACGCGCCGGATGACTCGCTGGCCTGGGCCCGCCGCGTGGTGCGGCAGAACCCCGGCATCCCGACCATCGTGACCATCCACAAATACGTCAATCGCGCCGGCGAGCGCGCGGTCGGCGGCTCCACCGACCTCAGCACCCTGGATCCGCGCGACAACAACCCGCAGATGGTGTGGGACGAGTTCATCAGCCAGCACGACCAGATCTTCCTGGTGCTCGGCGGCCATATCAGCGGCCAGGGCTACAGCGTTGACCACAACGACTGGGGCAGCCAGGTGCACCAGATGCTGGCCGACTACCAGGGCCGCTCACGCGTGGGCGAGATGGCAGATCCCGAGGGCACCTACCATCGCCGCCCGGTGACCGGCGACGGTTGGCTGCGGCTGCTGGAGTTCAACCTGGATGGCGAGGCGCCCCGGATCAACGTGCGCACCTATTCCACCCACTTCAACAAGTACAGCTCGCAGATTCCCGAGTACGCGTCCTGGTACAAGCGTTACGAGGGCCAGGCGGAACTGAGCGACGACGCGTTCAACCGCCGCGACGAGTACGTGATCGATCTGGTCGACTTCAACGCACGGTTTGCGCCGCAGGCCGCAGCGACCCATACGGACTGATGAGCCACTCCCGCCGCCGGCAGGGCCCGGCGGCGGGCGTCTGAAAGTTGTTCAGCGCGGCCCGGGATATTCCCGCGGCGGCGCCAGCTCCACCCGGTCGCGACCCATGCGCTTGGCCGCGTACATGGCCTGGTCGGCCCGGTTGAGCAGCGGCTCGTAATCCGGATGGCCGTCGTAGCCGGCCACGCCCAGGCTGGCCGAAAGCTGCAGCTGGCTGCCGTCGTTGAGCGTCACGGGCCGCTGGCGGATGCGCTGGCGCAGGCCATCGGCAATCTTCAGCGCCTGCTGCTGGGCCGTTCCCACCAGCACGATCAGGAATTCCTCGCCGCCCAGGCGGAACACGTAGTCGCTTGATCGCACCGCCTGGCTGAGCAGGGTGGCCACGTGCTGCAGCACCCGGTCGCCCACATCGTGGCCGTAGGTGTCGTTGATGGCCTTGAAGCCATCCATGTCCATGACCACGATGGAAAACGCGTGGCCGTGGGTGTCCGCCAGCTCGATCTCGCGGCGCAGCACCGTGGGCAGGAAGCGCCGGGTAAGCAACCGGGTCAACGTGTCAGAACCGGCTTCCAGCTCGCCCACCCGCTCCAGCAGCGAAGCCAGCATCTTGCGGATTGCCGACAGCCGGGTGCGGATGGCCACCACCGCCTCCGCGGTCGGCCTGGCCACACCGTCGGCACTGGCCAGGCCCAGCTGTTCATCCACTTCGGCCATCAGCGCGCGCACGTGGTCGGTATCGTTGCTCTGGCCGATGATCGGGATGCCCTTGTGCAGAAACCACAGGCCGAACTCCGACTCGGACAGCAGCCCGGAGGCCGCCTCGCTGCCGCTGGCCAGGGCATAGAGCAGGTCGTTTTCCCAGTCCAGCAGCAGGGCACGCTGGCGTTCGCGCTCGGTGCCGATGTTGTGGGCCAGCGAGAACAGCCGGTAGGCCGCGTCCGCACGGCTGGACCGGTCCTGGGCATCGGTATAGGCCAGGGTCATGCTTTCCAGCGCCAGGTCCAGCGAGGCATTGATCAGCGAGATCGCGCCGTACACCTTGGCCGGCTCTTCGCCGGAATCCGCCAGCCGGGTCAGCATCGCCTCGCGCAGCACCCGGATGCCGCGGTTGACCAGGTCCACCGGGATGCCGATGCGTGCGTGCACCAGGCCTACCTGCAGGTTGGTGGCGATCAGCTCGTCCACGCCTGCGATGCCGGCATCGAGCAGATCGCGCAGCCATTCCTGCAGGTTGGGATGCAGCCGCCCGCGCACCTGGTCCACCGACAGGAAGCGCGCCGCGCGCGGATCATCCAGCAGGGTGGCGTAGAACGCGTCCGCAAAGCTGGAACCATGCGCGCCCAGCCCGCGGGCCAGTGCGGCGGACGCCGGCGTGGCCGATTCCAGGCAGGCGCGCCAGCTGGATGCCAGGCGCGCGATGGCCTCGGCATGGGGTTTGGTGGAAGGCTGGGTCATGGGGCAGCAGGCGGAAAAGTGCGCATAGGATACCGCCGCCACAGTTCGTGCTGTCGCTGCCACAGCCGCCGCAACGGAAACGGGCCTGCGCAAGCAGGCCCGTCCGGGATACAACATGATGCGACCGTCAGCCGGACGCGACGGTGCTCACAGCATCCGCCGCAGCACCCCGTCCTTTCGCACCAGTCCGTGCCACAGCGCCGCGCCCACATGGCCGATCACCATCAGCACCAGCAGCCAGGCCACTGGTGAATGCAGCGCGCTGCCCACGGTGGCCATCCACGGGATATCGGTACCCGGGGCCACCAGCTGCAGGCCGAAGGCTTCCAACCCGTAGCCATTGCCCACCATGATCGCGATACCGGTCAGCGGCAGCAGCACCATGCCTGCATACAGCCCCAGGTGGCCGGCCTTGGCCAGCAGGCCGAGCATCGCCGGCGGCGCCGGCGGGCGGCTGCCCTGGTTGCGCAGGGCCCAGATGATCCGCACCACCACCAGCACGCCAATCAGCACGCCGATCGAGATGTGCCACGGCACCAGGGTCTGGCCGACCCAGTGTTCGCCATCGTTGATACGGTCGAACAGC
>DXCY01000246.1 GCA_019115725.1 Candidatus Luteimonas excrementigallinarum | reverse complement strand
ATCGAACAGGACCAGCTTGGCCAGCACCACGCCCATCAGCACCGCGCCGGCCAGCCACAGCACGCGCTGGCCGCGGCGGGAGCCGCCGATCCAGCCGGCGACTCCGAGCACGCTCCACACCAGGGTGAGCGCGGTCTGGGCCAGCGCGGTCGACCACATCGACTCGCCCCAGGCCACCCCGCCCCAGTGGTGTACGCCGCGCAGGGTGATGCAGGTGACCAGCAGGAAGCCCGCCGCCGACACCAGCGCCACGCGGCGCCGCGCAAGGTCCACCGGCGCCTGCGGCGACCACAGCCAGCACGCGACCAGCACCAGCGCCGCCAGCTGCGCCAGGTCCAGCGGGTTGAGCAGCGGCACCCAGGGCAGCGGTGCACTGGCGCCGGGCGCGCGCAGCGCCACCAGCCAGCCGTAGCCAACCACGACCAGCACCAGCGCTGTGAACGGCCCGCGGGCGGCGTCGAAGGCAGTGCCCAGCGGCGGCCGCAGCCACGGCCAGCGGAACAGCTGGACCGCAAACAGGGCCAGCCACGGCAGGGCCGGCAGCGCCAGCCGCCAGCCACCGCCCAGTTCCTGCGAACGCGCGAACTCGAACGCCGACAGCGACAGCAGCAACGCCCACGTGAGCCACCACGCCGACTGCGCCCAGACCGCGGGCAGGCCGCCGTCGCGGCGCAGGCAGACCAGGCTGCGCAGCCCGAAGGCGGCGAACAGCAGCCACGCGGCCGCGCCCCAGCCGGCCAGCGGCTGGCCGCGGGCGCCGAGCTGGGCAAAGGCCAGTACCGCCACCACCGCGAAGCTGCCCAGCACCGTCAGTACCAGCGCCGGAGTCGCCCGCCAGCGATGCGCCTGCGCCGCCAGCAGGGCCGTCAGCGCCGCGGCCGCGATCATCGCATCCGGTCGCAGCGGCGCCGACACATGCCCGGCGATCTCGCCAATGATGGCGCCCGCCCACCAGACCAGGCCCCAGCCGTACGCCGGCAGCGCATTGCCACTGCGACCCCCGCCCTGCAGCCACCAGGCACTGGCAAAGCCCGCGATCGCAATCAGCAGCGCGCCCGCGAACACAGGATTGAGCAGCGGCTGCGGATCGACGGGCATACTGCCGAAGCCCACAAGGAAGGCCACCGCCGCCGCAAGCTGCAGGGCTGTCCCACTCCAGCGCGGCAGCCTGCGCCCGGTGCGCAGGCCCAGCCAGACCAGCCCGGCGCCTTCGATTGCGAACACCGCCGCCGTGGCCCGCGCCGTGAGCGCCAACGGCACCGCCAGGGTCGCGAAACCCGCGGCCAGCAGCGTGTAGGCCTCGGCCAGCACGGCGTGCGGCCCGCGCCGCTGCCACCAGGCCAGAACGGCATAGATCGCGGCCAGCGCCAGCGCACAGCCGGCCAGCTTTTTCCCGTCGCCCTCCAGCAGGCCGGCCTGCAGCACGAAGGCCACCAGCGGCGTGCCGAACAGCAGACAGCCATCAACCACCCCGCGCCTTCCCGGCGCCTGCCTGCGCGCGTACAGCAGCGGCAGCGCCAGATAGAAGGCGAAAAACAGCAGCAGGAAGGGCTCGGTGCTGGCGAACTTCGAGGGCGCGTAGGCCAGTACGCCCCAGGTCACGCCGATCCCCCAGGTGAAGATCCAGCCCAGCAGGTTGAGCTCGCGCCAGGGCCGCAGCCAGGCGATGGCGAAGATCGCCGCGTTGAGCAGCGCGTAGTAGGAGAAGAGCACCACGTGGTTGCCGCTGCCGGTCGACAGCCAGATCGGCGCCATGAAGCCGGCGAGGATGCCGAGCACTGCCAGGGTGCGCGAGTTCTGCAGCACCGCGAGCACGCCCAGCGCCGCCACCAGGGCCACGCTGGTGGCGAAGGCCACGCCCGCCGGCAGCAGCCCGTGCAGCCGGAAGGCCGCGTACACCACCAGCAGCAGCACGCCGATCGCGCCGCCCTGCACCGCCAGGGCGAAGCTGCGGTGGCTGTCACGCTTGCGCCAGGCGAAGGCCAGCGCGGCGAGCGCCACGGCGGCGATGCCGGCCAGGCGCAGGCTCATCGGCAGGCTCAGCCAGCCCTGGTCGCTGGCGTACTTGAGCAGCGCGGCCACGCCGGCCAGCAGTACCAGCACGCCGACCTTCACCGGCACGTTGCCCTCGGTGAACCAGCGCTTCACCCGCGCCACGAAGCGGCTGGCCGCATCGGGTCTGGCGCGTTCGCGGCGTGGTGCGGTGGCACCCGTCGTGGCGGCTCGAGCGGCCTGGGCGGGTGCCGGCTGCGGCGCCGGTGACGGTGGTGGTGGTGGCGATGCCGGCGGCATCGCGGGAGGCAGCGGAGGCGCGGCAAGCCCCGCCGGCCCGGCTGCAGCCGTTCCGGTGGCCTGCGCGGCCGCCGGACGCTCCACAGGACGCGACGCCTCCAGCGTGCGCAAGCGCCCGACCTCCTCCTCCAGCATCGCCACGCGCTGCTTCAGTTTCGCCAGGCCCACCAGGGCCAGCACCAGCAGCGCCGGCACCGCCAGCACCGCCAGGCCCAGCATCAGCAGCATCGACTCCATCCGTGTCTCTCCCCATGCCGCCCTGCGGCCCAGACCGCACCTTAGCCGCAGGGGAGGTCCTTCGAAAACAGGAAGCCCCGCACTGGGCGGGGCTTCCGGGGGTACGACGCCTGCTGTGCGGCGGTGGCAGGGCTTACTTGCCAGCCACCACGCGGACCATCTCCAGGCACTTGTT
>DXCY01000022.1 GCA_019115725.1 Candidatus Luteimonas excrementigallinarum | reverse complement strand
CTGGCGCGGATCGGAATCCTGGCCGGTGAGGAGCTGGCGAGCCTTGAGCGCGAGCTCGACGCGCTGGCCGGAGCTTTCTCCAGCGGCGCCTTCGTGCTGGATGCGCGCTATGAAGACGGCCATTCGGCGATCGAGGCGCGTCTGGTGGAGCGCCTGGGAGATACCGGCAAGAAGATCCACACCGGCCGCAGCCGCAACGACCAGGTGCTGGTAGCCACCCGGCTGTGGCTGAAGGAGAAGCTTGAGCACACCGCCGCGCTGTGCCGCGAGGTGGCCGGCATTGCCCTGCAGCGCGCCGAAGCGGAGGCCGGGCTGCCGCTGCCGGGCTACACCCATCTGCAGCGGGCGGTGGTGTCGTCGGCGGGGATGTGGTGGGCCGGCTGGGCCGAGGCGTTCATCGACAACGCCCAGCGCGCCGCCGATACCGTCACCCTGGTGGACTGCAACCCGCTGGGCACTGCTGCCGGCTACGGCGTGAACCTGCCGCTGGATCGCGACCACACCACGGCGGCGCTGGGTTTTTCGCGCCTGCAGGTCAGCCCGATCTACGCGCAGCTGTCGCGCGGCAAGTTCGAGCTGGCCGCGCTGGAAGCGCTGGGCTCGGCCACGCTGGATCTGCGCCGCCTGGCCTGGGACCTGTCGCTGTTCACCAGCGCCGAGTTCGGCTTCGTCACCCTGCCGGCGCAGTACACCACCGGCAGCTCGATCATGCCCAACAAGCGCAATCCGGACGTGATTGAACTCATGCGCGCGGTACACGCCAGCGTGGCGGCGGCGCGCACCGAGATCGAGCAGCTGCTGTCGCTGCCTTCCGGCTACCACCGCGATCTGCAGGCCAGCAAGGGCGCAATCTTCCACGGTTTCGGCCGCGGGCTGGCCGGGCTGGAGCTGCTGCCGGCGCTGCTGGAGAACATGGACTGGCAGCCCGGGCGGATGCAGGCGGCGATCGACGCCGGCATGTACGCCACCGACGTGGCCGTGGAGCAGGCCGCCGCCGGAGTGCCATTCCGCGATGCCTACCGCGCCGCGGCCGAGTCGGTGGACCGGGCAGGGGACGGGCGTACGCCCGAATCCAGCCTCCAGGCGCGGGTATCGCCGGGTGCCGCCGCCGCGCTGCGCCTGGATGTGCTGAAAACGCGTCTGCAGGGCTTGCCTCTTCCTCGATTAGCCCTATAATGAGCGGCTCGCCATCGGGGTGTAGCTCAGCCTGGTAGAGCGCTACGTTCGGGACGTAGAGGTCGCAGGTTCGAATCCTGTCTCCCCGACCAATCTGGCGAAATCAAGAAACCGGCCCAGCGCCGGTTTTTTGTTGCCTGCGCTTCGGGGAAGGGGCCGGGCCGGCGGCCCGAACGGCTAAACTGTGTGTCTTTTCCGCCGCACCATCCGGAGACCGAATTGATCAAGCCGCGTACCCCGCCGGGGGTCATGGAGCTGCTGCCGCGCGAGCAGATCGCGTTCCAGCGCATGCTCGACACTATCCGCCGCAGTTTCGAAGGATTTGGCTTTCTGCCGATCGAGACCCCGGTGTTCGAACTGTCCGATGTGCTGCTGACCAAGTCGGGCGGCGAGACCGAGCGCCAGGTGTATTTCGTCCAGTCCACCGGTGCCCTGGAGAAGGGCGATGAAGGCCGCCCGGACATGGCGCTGCGCTTCGACCTGACCGTGCCGCTGGCCCGCTACGTGGCCGAACACGAGCACGATCTGGCGTTCCCGTTCCGTCGCTACCAGATGCAGCGCGTGTACCGCGGCGAACGCGCCCAGCGCGGGCGCTTCCGCGAGTTCTACCAGTGCGATATCGACGTCATCGGCAAGGATGCGCTGTCGCCGCGCTACGACGCTGAGATTCCGGCGGTCATCCACTCGGTGTTCAAGGCGCTGGGGCTGGGCGGGTTCACCATCTGGATGAACCACCGCAAGCTGCTGCGCGGCTGGTTCGAGGGCCTGGGCATCGAGGGCGAGCAGCAGCTGCTGGTGCTGCGCGAGCTGGACAAGCTGGACAAGCGCGGCGCCGATGCGGTGCGCGCGACCCTTGAGGGCGAGGGCTTCGGTCTGGCCACCGGGGTGGTGGACAAGCTGATGGCGTTCTCACAGGTGCGTTCGAACGGTCACGACGACGCGCTGGCCAGGCTGGATGCGCTGGGCCCGGGTACGCCGCTGTTCGAGGAGGGCCGGGCAGAGCTGCGCGAGGCGCTGGAGCGGCTGCGCTCGATGGGCGTGCCGGAGAGCGACTACGCGATCAACCTGTCGATCGCCCGTGGCCTGGATTACTACACCGGCATGGTCTACGAGACCACGCTGGATGAATATCCGCAGATCGGTTCGATCTGCTCCGGTGGCCGCTACGACGACCTGGCCAGCCATTACACGAAGTCGAAGCTGCCGGGCGTCGGCATTTCGATCGGTCTGACCCGTCTGTTCTGGCAGCTGCGCGATGCCGGCCTGGTCGACATGGCCGACAGTACCGTGGACGTGCTGGTGACCCTGATGGAGGACGCGCATCTGGATCACGCCCTGGCCCTGTCCCAGCGCCTGCGCGCGGCCGGCCTGAACGTGGAAACCCAGATGGAGGCGCGCAAGCTGGGCCGGCAGTTCCAGTACGCCGACCGGGCCGGCATCCGTTTCGTCGTGGTGCGCGGCGAGGACGAAGCCGCCCGCAGCGTGGTGACGGTCAAGGACCTGCGCCGTGGCCAGCAGTTCGAAGTGCCCGAAGACGAGGTGGGCAGCGCCCTGCGGGTGGAGCGTGAGCAGCTGCGCGTGCAGGCCGGCCAGGCTGCGAGCGCAGCCGGTGCGGATGGAGGCCAGGCATGAAACACATCTGCCTGGACGGCGTGTCACTGACCCGCGACCAGCTGGTGATGATCGCCAATGGCGCGACGGTGGAACTGGATGACGGCGCGCTGGAGAAGGTGGCCCGCGCCGCCGGCTTCCTCGCCGAACAGGTACGCCGCGAGGAGCCGATCTACGGCGTGTCCACCGGCTTTGGCAGCAATGCCGACAAGCTGCTGGGCGCGCATCCGCTGCGCGATGAGCTGCCCGGTGCCCGGGCTTCCGGGCGCTCGCTGCACGCCGAGCTGCAGCAGAACCTGATCCTCACCCACGCGGTGTGCGTGGGCGAGCCGATGGCGCCGGAAGTGGTGCGGGCGATGCTGTGCATCCGCATCAACACCCTGCTCAAGGGTCATTCCGGCATCCGCGTGGAGACCCTGCAGGCGCTGACCGCCCTGCTCAACGCCGGTGTCGTGCCGGTGGTGCCGGAGCTGGGTTCGGTGGGCGCCTCGGGCGACCTGGCGCCGCTGTCGCACCTGGCCATTGTGCTGCTGGGCGGCGGCGAGGCCTTCTTCGAAGGCGAGCGCATGCCCGGTGCCGAGGCCCTGCGCCGCGCCGGCCTGGCGCCGGTGGAGCTGTCCTACAAGGAGGGCCTGGCCCTCAACAACGGCACCGCGCAGATGCTGGCCATGGGCGTACTGGCGCTCGACCGGCTGGAGCGGCTGCTCGATACCGCGGACCTGGCTGCGGCCATGACCATCGATGCCTTCGCCGGGCGCCTGGGCGCTTTCGATGAGCAGGTGCACGCGCTGCGTCCGCATCCGGGCCAGGTGGAAGTGGCGGGGCGGCTGCGCACGCTGCTTGATGGCTCCACGCTGGCCGACATTCCCTATCACCTGGTGCCGCGCTTCCGGCAGTGGCTGCCGGACAGCTGGTCCACGCCGGAGGCGCAGGCGCTCGCCTTCGATATCGGCTGGGACTGGGTGCCGGCCAGCCAGCGCCACGGGCGCGAGAAGTTCTACCAGCGCTTCAAGCCTTTCCGCGGCGGCAAGAAGCACCAGCCGCAGGACAGCTATTCGCTGCGCTGCATCCCGCAGGTGCACGGCGCCGTGCGCGACGCGGTGGCCCAGGCGCGTCGCGTGCTCGATGTCGAGCTCAACGCCGTCACCGACAACCCGCTGGTGTTCCCGGACCGCCAGGCCGAGCACGTGGAAGAGCAGGTGATCTCCGCCGGCCACTTCCACGGCATGCCGCTGGCGCTGGCGTTGAGCTACGTGAAAGCTGCCATTCCGGTGCTGGCATCGATCTCCGAGCGCCGGCTCAACAAGCTGGTTGATCCGGCCACCAGCGACGGCCTGCCGGCCTTCCTGATCGGCAACGAGGACGGGACCGAATCCGGGCACATGATCGTGCAGTACACCGCGGCGGCGATCGTCAACGATCTCGCCACCCGTGCGCATCCGGCCAGCGTGTACTCGGTGCCGACCAGTGCCAATGCCGAAGACCACGTATCGATGGGCGCCAACGAGGCCCGTCACGTACTGTCCATGGCCGATGATCTGGGCAAGGTGCTGGGACTGGAGCTCTACACCGCCGCCCAGGCACTGGACCTGCGCCGTGACATGATCAACGCCGCGCGCACCCTGGCACGCAGCACAGACGCGGCGGGCTTTGCCGCCAAGGTGCAGGGCGCGCCGCCGGCCGGACATCCGGACCACGCGCGTTTCCTGCAGGAAGTGGACGCGCTGCGCGCCGAACTGGCGGCCTCCGAACCCTATCACCCGGGCACCGTGGTGGCCGCGGCTCACGCTGCATTGCGCGAGCGCATCGCCTTCCTCGATCGTGACCGGGCGATGGATGGCGAGGTGGCCGAGGCGATTCGCCTGGTGGCTGGAGGCAGCCTGCTGGAAGCCGCGCGCCGCGCCGAGGCGGGCGAGAGCGCCTAGGCGCTCTGTTCGACGGGCGACTGCGGGAGGGGATCAGGGGATTCCCGGTACTCCCGCGCCGCGGAGCGCTTCCAGCAGCGCTTCGCGGTTGCCGGTTTCGCGCGGCCATCCCGCTACGGTGGCAATCAACTTCCCGTCGCGCAGCACGTGGAACTGCGGCACGGTGCCCAGCTCCAGCATGGGCCAGCGCGCGTCGGACGTGGCGATAGCGAGCGCGGCATCCGGGTTGTCTGCGTTCCAGCGGGCCAGGGCGGGGATGTTGTCGAGGTGGTGCGGCGCTGCCAGCCACAGCGCATGCTCGCGGAACAGCGGCCCCAGCACCGGGTCCCGGGGAATGTCACCGGCGGCCGCGCGGCTGAAGGCGCAGCCGTAGCTGGCAACCACGATGATCTGCAGCGGCCCGCGCGCGACCGCTTCGTGCACCAGCGTGTCCCCGGTCAGCCGTAGCACGCTGGGCACGCCGGCGTTGACGGGCGCCGGTTCAACGATGGCCGGTAGCGGTTCGAAGCCCGCCGCGGCGTGGCGGGTGGCGAAGTCGCGCGCCTCATCCAGCCGGCCGGCATGGATCAGGGTTTCGAGCATCGCGGAGAGGTCGCCGCGGGTGGCGATCCCGCGCTCCTCCAGCGCAGCCAGGGCAGTGGTCGCGGCATCGACATGGTCCGGCCGGAACGCTCCTTTTGCCGAAGTCACTGCGGCGCTGTAAAGCAGGCGCAGGTCGTGATTGGACGCCCCGGCCACGGCGGCGGCGTGGCCGGTTGCCGGGAACAGGGCGTCGTAGAGATCCGCCATGAAGGCGCCTGCCTCCCGCTGTGAATCAAAGGGCGCACCGCTGGCTGCGTAATACAGGGCGTTGTAGCGAAGCTCGATGTCGCTGGCGCCAGGGCCGTGGTCCGGAGCGTGTCGACGCTGCTCCGCTTCCGTCGGATCCAGCCCCCAGGAGCCGGCATTCGCGGGCAGGCCGAGCAGGGCGAAGACCGCGTTGATTTCGGCGCCGGTGAGCTCCTGTTCCAGGTCTGCTACCGAAATCCGGGTTACGCCGCGCTCGTTGAAATCCAGCGTGCCCAGGAAGCGTGCCCGACCGCCAGGAGTCATGTGATCGAGCGGGGAAGGGCAGTGCCTGAGCCAGGCATCCAGCTCTGATCGTGAGCGGAGGTGTGTTTCATCAATGCGGTCGCCGGACGGGATGCTGCAGGTGATCGCGGCGTCCGCAGGCGTGCCGGGCGTTGCGGGCGTGAGCAGGGAAGACACTGCCAGCAGTGCAGTGAGGGCGGGCGCAATCATTGCGATCCTTCGCGTACAGCGGTGATCTGGATGAATCCATGTATAGCAAAGCCGCGGATTGGTGTGCGACACATTGACAATGTAATAGCGCGCTATTACATTAGCCCTCGCCATGAAGCAGCGCCCCGCCCCCCGCCAGAAAAAGGATTCCGACGCCCAGCTGCGGGCGTTGGCCGATGCGCTGGCCGCGTTGGACAGTCCCCGCGAGGTGGCAGCGTTCCTGCATGACCTGTGCACCCCCGCCGAGCTGGAGGCCATGGCCGACCGCTGGCGCGTGGTGCCGCTGCTGCTCGAGCGCGTTCCATACCGTGAAATCCACGAGCGCACCGGGGTCAGCGTGACCACCATCGGTCGCGTGGCCCGCACCATCGAATACGGCGAGGACGGCTACGCCGCCGCCGTGCGCAAGCAGTACCCCCATCTCGCTCCCTCCCACTGAGCTGCCCGCCATGAGTCCACCTGTCACCGGCGCGGCGCGTGACCGTTTACGCGTTGCCATCCAGAAATCAGGCCGCTTGGGAGAACCCTCCCGCGCCCTGCTCAAATCCTGCGGCCTGGACTGGCGCGAAAGCCGCGACCGCCTGTTCTGCTACGGCGAGTCGTTGCCGATCGACCTGCTGCTGGTCCGCGATGACGACATCCCCGGCCTCATCGCCGACGGCGTCTGCGACCTGGGCATCGTCGGGCGCAACGTGCTGGCTGAGCAAAGCGCCGAACGGAGCCTGTCCGGCAGGCCACAGGTGGCGCGGGAAATCCGCGCGCTCGGCTTTGGTGGCTGCCGCCTGGATCTGGCCGTGCCCGATGCCTGGGCGTGGCAGGGGCCCGGCGAACTGGCCGGCAAGCGCATCGCCACCAGCTATCCGCAGCTGGTGCGCCAGTGGCTGGACGGGCAGGGCATCGAGGCGGAGGTGGTGTTCCTGTCCGGTTCGGTGGAGATCGCGCCCCGCCTGGGCCAGGCCGACCTGATCTGCGACCTGGTATCGAGCGGCGCCACCCTGGCCGCCAACCAGCTCAAGCCGGTGCTGACCCTGCTTGAGAGCGAATCGGTGCTGGCCGCGCCGGTTGCACCCTTTGCCGATGTGCGGGCCGATCTGCTGCAGCTGCTGCTGCGGCGCCTGGACGGCGTGCTGCGGCTCAAGGACAGCCGCCTGCTGATGTTCCAGACGGAGCGCTCGCGGGTGGAGGAGGTACTGAAGCTGCTACCCGATGCCGACCGGCCCACGGTCATGCAGCTGGATGGCGAAGACACGCTGGCGCTGCAAACCCTGTGCCGCGGCGAGATGACCTGGCAGCGGCTGGAAGAGCTGCGCCGGGCCGGCGCCCGCAGCCTGATGGTGCTGCCCGTGGAAAGGAGCCTGGCATGAGCGCCCCGGAAATTCCGCGCCTGCGCTGGGCTGATCTGGATGAGTCCCAGCGCCGCGCTGCGCTCGCCAGGCCGGTGCAGGCGGTGGCCGCCGAGGTGCGCAGCACGGTGGCGGGCCTCATCGGGGAAGTCCGTACTGGCGGCGACGACGCGCTGCGGGAGATCACCCGGCGCCTTGATGGTGTGCTCCTGGACGCGCTGGAAGTAGGTGAAGACGAATTCGCGGCTGCCGAGGCGGCATTGCCGCCGGCGCTGCGCAGCGCCATGGCCGATGCGGCGGCGCGGATCGAAGCGTTCCATCGTGCGGGCATGGCCAAACCCTATGCAGTGGAAACCGCCCCCGGGGTGGTCTGTGAACGCGTGGTGCGGCCGATCCGCCGGGTGGGTCTGTACGTGCCCGCTGGCAGCGCTCCGCTGCCCTCCACGGCGCTGATGCTGGGCGTGCCCGCACGCCTGGCAGGGTGCCCCGGAGTGGTGCTGTGCACGCCGTCGCAGGCCGATGGCACGGTGGACCCTGCCGTGCTGGTCGCCGCACGGATGACCGGGGTGGCGCGGGTATTCAAGTTGGGCGGCGCACAGGCCATCGCCGCCATGGGCCTGGGCACCGCCAGCGTGCCGGCCTGCGACAAGCTGTTCGGACCGGGCAATGCCTGGGTGACCGAGGCCAAGCAGCAGCTGGCCCAGTCGGGTGCCGTGGCAATCGATATGCCGGCCGGGCCTTCGGAAGTGCTGGTGATCGCCGATGCCGGGGCCAATGCCGGGTGGGTCGCCGCCGACCTGCTGTCGCAGGCGGAGCACGGGCCGGATTCGCAGGTGCTGCTGCTGTCCGACAGTGAGGCGCTGGTCGAGGCGGTGGAGGGCGCCTTGCAGGCCCAGCTGCAGGTGCTGCCCCGCGCCGGGATCGCCGCGCAGGCGCTGTCGCGCTCGCGGCTGATCGTCGTGGACGGACTGGAGGAAGCCTTCCGCATCAGCAATACCTATGCGCCCGAACACCTGATCCTGGCCCTGCGCGCGCCGCGTGTCTGGCTGGATCAGGTGCAGGCCGCGGGCTCGGTGTTCCTCGGCGATCACACGCCCGAGGCGCTGGGGGATTACTGCAGCGGCACCAACCATGTGCTGCCCACCAATGGCGCTGCCCACGCATGGAGCGGGATATCGGTGGCCAGCTTCCAGACCTTCGTCAGCGTGCAGGAGGCGACGGCGGCCGGCGTCGCTGCGATCGGGCCCTGCGCGGTGACCCTGGCCGAGGCCGAGGGCCTGGAAGCGCATGCGAATGCGGTCCGGCTGCGGCTGGGAGCCGCCGCATGAGCAGCGTGCTCGCACTGGTGCGGGAAGACCTGCGCGGCTTTGCCGGCTACGGCTCGGCGCGCAGCGGGAGTCTGCAGGGAGAGGTGTGGCTCAACGCCAACGAATCCGCCTGGTCGGGTGCAGGAGACCCCTCCGGCGCCTGTCGGCGCTATCCCGAGCCGCAGCCGCCGGCGCTGACCGCGGCGCTGGCATGCGTGTATGGCTGCGCACCGGAGCAGTTGCTGGTTGGGCGGGGCAGTGACGAGGCGATCGACCTGCTGGTCCGTGCCCTGTGCGAACCGGGCCGCGGCGGAGTGGCGGTGACCCCGCCGGTGTTCGGCATGTATGCGGTAAGCGCGAGGCTGCAGGGCGCGCCGCTGCTGGAAGTCCCGCTGGTGGAGGACGAGGCGGGCTTTCGCCCCGACCTGGACGCGCTGGCCGAGGCGGCTGTCGAAGGCGGTGCCAAGCTCGTGTTCCTGTGCTCGCCGGGCAATCCCACCGGAAACGCAGTACCGCTGGAGGCCATGGCTTCGCTTGCCCGGCGACTGGAGGGCAGGGCGCTGCTGGTGGTTGACGAGGCGTATGGGGAGTTTTCCAGCCAGCCGTCTGCCATCACCCTTCTGGCAAGCCACGGCAACCTGGCAGTGCTGCGCACCCTGTCCAAGGCGCATGCGCTGGCCGGGGCGCGGATTGGGGTGGTGGTCGCAGCGCCGGAGCTGGTGGCCGTGCTGCGCCGCTGCCAGGCGCCATACCCGGTGCCGGCGCCGTGCGTGGATGCGGCGCTGGTCGCGCTGTCTCCGGTGGCACTGGATTCCACCGCCCGGCAGGTTGCGCTGGTGCGCAGCGAGCGTGAGCGTGTGCGCCGTGCGATGGCCGGACTCTCCTGCGTGCGGCGGGTGTATCCCTCCGAGGGCAATTTCCTGCTGCTTCGCCTGGCCGATGCCGGGCGGGTATTCCAGGCGCTGCTGGACGCCGGCGTGGTCGTGCGTGACCAGCGCGCAGCGCCCCAGCTCGGCGATGCGCTGCGGATCACCATCGGCACCCCCGACCAGAACGATCGCGTCCTGGCCGTTCTTTCATCCTGTTGCACCGAGGTCAATGCATGAGCGCGCCCATTCTTTTCATCGACCGCGACGGCACCCTGATCGAGGAACCCGCGGATTTCCAGATCGATGCCTATGACAAGCTGCGCTTCGTACCGGGCGTCATCCCCGCGCTGCTGAAACTGCGTGATGCAGGCTATGAATTCGTGATGGTCAGCAACCAGGACGGGCTGGGCAGCGAGCGCTATCCGCAGGCCGATTTCGATGGCCCGCACGGGCTGATGATGCAGGTGTTCGAAAGCCAGGGCATCACCTTCCGCGAGGTGCTGATCGATACTAGCTGGCCGGAGGAGAATCTGCCCACCCGCAAGCCGGGACTGGGGCTGGTGATGCACTACCTGCGCGAGCGCAGCTTTGATCCCGCGCGCTCGGCCATGGTGGGTGATCGCGAGACCGACAACGCCTTTGCCGCCAACCTGGGCATCCGCGCCTTCCAGTTGCGCACGGCGCAGTTCGGCGGCGAGTGGGACTGGGCGGGCATCGCCCATGAGCTGGCGGATGCGCCGCGCCGGGCCGAGGTGCGCCGTGATACCCGCGAGACGCAGGTGCGTATCCGGGTGAACCTGGACCGGGTGGCCGAACCGGTCATCAGTACCGGCCTGCCGTTCTACGACCACATGCTGGAACAGATCGGCAAGCACGGCGGGTTCGCGCTGGAGGTGCAGACCACGGGTGACCTGCACATCGACGAACACCACACGGTGGAAGACACCGCGCTGGCGCTCGGCCAGGCGCTGCGCGAGGCGTTGGGAGACAAGCGTGGCATCGGCCGCTATGGATTCATCCTGCCGATGGACGAGGCGCTGGCCAGCGTGGCGCTGGATTTCAGCGGCCGGCCCTGGCTGGTGTTCGAGGGCGAATTCCGCCGCGAGAAGGTGGGCGACCTGCCGACCGAGCTGGTGCCGCATTTCTTCCGTTCGCTGAGTGACGCCGCGGGGCTCAACTTGCACCTGTCGGTTCGCGGCGACAACGATCACCACAAGGTCGAGGCCGCCTTCAAGGCCCTGGCGCGGGCACTGCGCCAGGCGATCCGGCGCGAGGGCAAGGAGCTTCCCAGTACCAAGGGCGCGCTGTAGTGCGCGTGGTCATGGTGGATGCCGGCGGGGCCAACCTGGGGGCGGTGCGGCAAGCGCTGCAGCGGCTCGGAGTGGAGCCCGTACTGAGCGCCGATGCAGCGGCAATCGCCGGCGCCGACCGGGTGATCCTGCCCGGGGTGAGCACGGCGGCCGTGGTGATGCAGGCGCTGCGCCGGCTGGATCTGGTGGGAGTACTGCGGGGGCTGCAGGCGCCGCTGCTGGGCGTGTGCGCGGGCATGCAGGTGCTGTTCGAGCACTCCGAAGAAGGCGATGTCGACTGTCTGGGATTGCTGCCCGGCCGGGTCCGCCGGCTGCAGCCGGCGCCGGGCGTGCGCGTGCCGCATATGGGCTGGAACCGGCTGCACCGGCTGGGCGCATCGGCGCTGAGCGAAGGCATCGATGAGGGTGACTGGGCCTACTTTGTCCACAGCTACGCCGCTCCGGTGGACGGGCACTGCCTGCTGGCCTGTGACCACGGACGGCGTTTTGCCGCCGTGGTGCAGCGGGGGCGGGTGGCCGGGGCCCAGTTCCATCCGGAGCGTTCCTCACGTGCGGGCGAGCGCCTGCTGCGCAACTTCATCGAGACGGGAACATGAGTACAGGCTTCATCCTTTATCCGGCCATCGACGTGCGCGATGGCCGCGTGGTGCGACTGGCCCAGGGCGATTACGCACGCGAGACCCGTTACGGCAGCGATCCGCTTGGCGTCGCCCGCGGCTATGCGGACGAGGGCGCGCGTTGGCTGCACCTGGTGGATCTGGATGCGGCCCGCAGCGGCGGCTACACCCTGTTGCCGCTGCTGCAGGCGCTGGCAGCCGAGGGCCGGCTGAAGGTACAGACCGGTGGCGGCGTACGCAGTCGTGACGATGTGGCGCGGCTGCTGGACGCGGGCGCCTCGCGGGTGGTGGTGGGATCGATGGCGGTGCGCGAACCGGAGCAGGTGCTTGGCTGGATTGCCGAGTTCGGCCCGCAGCGGATCACCGTGGCCCTGGATGCGCGGCGTGATGAGGCCGGCATCTGGCGGCTGCCGGTCCATGGCTGGACCGAGACCGGCGCCCAGACCCTGGACGAGTTGGCAGGCCGCTACCGGAAGGAGGGCCTGCGCCACCTGCTCAGCACTGATATTTCCCGCGACGGCATGCTCACCGGTCCCAGTCTGCCGCTCTACGATCACCTGCGGCAGATCGCTCCGGGTCTGGAAGTGCAGGCCTCAGGCGGGGTGGCGGCGGTGGAAGATGTACTGGCCGCGCGCCGGGCGGGCTGCGCCGGCATCGTCCTCGGACGGGCCCTGCTGGACGGGCGCTTCCGCCTGTCGGAAGCGGTGGCTGCATTGGAGGCCGCATGCTGAGCCGGCGGATCATTCCCTGCCTGGACGTGCGCGATGGCCGCGTGGTCAAGGGCGTGCGGTTCCGCGATCACGTCGACATGGGCGACATCGCCGAGCTGGCCCTGTGCTACCGCGAACAGGGCGCGGACGAGCTGGTGTTCTACGACATCGGAGCGAGCCCGCAGGGGCGCTCGGTGGATTACCGCTGGGTGGAGCGCGTGTCCGCGCTGCTGGATATCCCGTTCTGCGTGGCCGGCGGCATCCGCAGCGTGGCCACGGCCCGCGCCGTGCTCAACGCCGGTGCTGACAAGGTGTCCATCAATACCCCGGCGCTGGAGCGTCCGGCGCTCATCACCGAGCTGGCGGAGGCGTTCGGCAGCCAGTGCGTGGTGGTTGGGATCGATTCGATCCGCGAAGCGGATGGGCAATGGCGGGTGCGCAGCCACACCGGCGATCCGGACAGTACCCGTGCGCTCGGCCTGCGCACCCTGGACTGGGTGATCGAAGCCCAGCGTTTGGGCGCGGGCGAGATCGTGCTGAACTGCATGGACAGCGACGGCGTGCGCCAGGGCTACGATATCGACCAGCTCCGGGCGGTGCGGCAGGTGTGCAATGTGCCGCTGGTGGCATCCGGCGGGGCGGGCACGGTGGAGCATTTCATTGAAGCCTTCGAGCAGGCCGATGTTGACGGCGCCCTGGCTGCCAGCGTATTCCACAGCGGCGCGCTGGATATTCCCGGACTCAAGGCCGCGCTGCGCACGCGGGGAATAGAGGTACGTGATGGATGAAAGCATGACCCCCGATGCCCCGGACGCCGACAGCCTGGATTGGGACAAGGGCGATGGCCTGCTGCCGGTCATCGTCCAGGACGCCGACAGCCTGCGGGTGCTGATGCTGGGCTATATGGACCGCAAGGCGCTGGCCGCCACGCTGGAACTGCGGCTGGTGACCTTCTTCAGCCGCAGCAAGCGCCGCCTGTGGACCAAGGGCGAGAGCTCGGGCCACGTGTTGGAACTGGTGTCGATCACGGCCGACTGCGATGGCGATACGCTGCTGGTATTGGCCCACCCGCATGGCCCCACCTGCCACCTGCAGCGACCGAGCTGCTTTGCCGATGCGCCTGGCGGTCTGTCGTCGGACGCCATGACGGCGGGTAGCGTGCTGTCGCGGCTGGATGTCCTGATCATGCGCCGCGAGGTGGAGCGGCCCGAAGGCAGTTACACCACCCGCCTGTTCGAGGGCGGGCTGCGGCGGATCGCCCAGAAGGTGGGTGAGGAGGGCGTGGAAACCGCGCTGGCTGCGGTGGCCGAAGACGACGCCGCGCTGGTGGGTGAAGCCGCTGATCTGGCCTACCACCTGCTGGTACTGCTGCGCGCCCGCGGGCTCGGCCTGGCGGATCTGGAGGAGCGGCTGCAGGAGCGCGCCGGCAGCTGATCGCGCCGGCAGCTGATCGGGGCGGATGGCTGCGCGGTTCAGGCGGTGGCGGCCAGCGTATGCACGCGGTCGCGGCCCTGCGCCTTGGCCGCGTACATGGCCCTGTCGGCGATTTCGAACGCGCGGTCGATCCCGTCCCGGCTGTTGGCGTCCATGCTGTCGGCGTCCAGGGTGTGCACACCGATGCTGGCAGTGACCCGGATGGGGTCCTGCACGGCCGGGCAGGATGCCGCGGCCAGCGTTGCGCGGATCGCCTCGCCCACCACCATGGCCGCGGGGCCATCGTGCGCCGGCAGCGCCACCACGAACTCCTCGCCACCAAATCTTGCCAGCAGCGCGTCAGCCCCTGCCGCCGCGGCGATCCGGCCTGCGGCCCAGCGCAGGCATTCATCGCCCACCAGGTGGCCGTGGCGGTCGTTGATCGCCTTGAAGTGATCCAGGTCCACCATCAGCAGGGAGACCGGGCGCCCGCTGTCACGCGCTTCGCGCACCATGCGATTGAAGGCCTCATGGAACCAGGTGCGGTTGTAGAGGCCGGTCAGCCCGTCGCGGCGGCTGGATTCGCGCAGCCGGCCGTGGGCTTCCTCCAGCTGCATCAGCGCATTGCGCACTTCCTGGGTGCGCTGGGCCACCTTGCGCTCCAGCATCACGTTGGCCTCGCTGGCAATGCGCTCGTTCTCGTTGCGCAGCCCGGCGTAGCGGTAGCCCAGTGCGATCGAGAGCAGCAGCATCTCCAGCGCCGAGCCGATCTGCACGCCGTATTCGGTGAAGAAGTTCTTCGGCAGTACGCCGAAGGCCAGCAGGGTGAACACCGCCGTGCCCAGCAGGAACATGCCCCAGGCCAGCAGCAGCAGGCGTGCCGGCTGGTAGCCCAGGCGCACCACCCGCAGCGTGGCGGCAACGATCCAGGCGATGCCCACCAGCACCGCCAGTGCCGCCACCGGCGTGGCGATGCGATAGGGCAGCCAGAACGAGGCAACGCCGAAGAGCAGGAAGAAGCTGATCACCGTCAGGCTGGCCACGTTGCCCACGGGCCAGCGCTGGGGAAGTTCCAGGAAGTTGCGGGTGAACTGGTTCATGCCGATCAGCGCCAGGCAGATCGACAGCGGTACCGACTTGTCCGCCAGCCACGGCCAGTTCGGCCACAGGTACTCGAAGCCCAGGCCGTTGAGGGTGAACAGGACCAGGCCGAACGCGGTGATGTGGAACAGATACCAGAAGTAGCTGGCATCGCGCAGCGAGATCCACAGCACCAGGTTGTAGAAAAACAGCGCCAGCAGGATCCCGTAGTACAGGCCGATGGCCAGCTGCGCATCGCGGGAGAGCTCGGTGAAGGCCGCCGGCGTGTACAGCTCCAGCGGCACCTGCATGGAGCTTTCGCTGCGCACCCGCACCAGCAGTTCCACCGGCTCGTCCTGCGGCAGCTCCAGGTGGAAGTTGGGATGCCGGTATCGCACGCTGCGGATATTGAAGGGCAGGTGATCGCCGCCGGCCTGGTGGAGGATCCGCCCGTCCGCGTAGCGCACGTAGACATCCAGGCGGTCGCTGAGCGGGTATTCCTGCACCAGCACCCAGCGCTGCTCCGTCGGATTGCGGTTGACCACGCGGGCGTGGAACCAGAAGGCGCCGGTCTGGAAGCCGAACGCCGCGTTGCCGCCCGGCACGGGCTCGAAGCGGCCGGCCTGGAGATGGGCAAAGGCATCTTCCATGCGGTCGCTGGAGGTTGAATCGTGGCGATAGGCGAGGTGCGGGGTGAGGCTGATCTGGTTCACATCAGCCGGCAGTTCGACTGCGGGCGGGGCCGCGAGCACGCCCTGGCAGAGGCAGGCCAGCAACATGGCCACCCAGGTGACTGCGCGGATTCCCAGTGTAACGGGCCTGCCGGCCATGGCTTCCCCCGGGGCACCCGGCCCCTGTTGGAGACTAGACCACCGCGGCGCGTTTTGCATCGGGGCGGCATAATCGGGCCACTCCACGTTTCAAGGACATCCGCATGCGATTCGCCTGGCTGTGCGTGCTGCTTTTTCTTGCGCTCCCCGTTCGTGCCGATGGTTCCACCTGCCTGCAGGGCACGGTGCGGCTGGCCAGCGGCGAGGGCCTGGCCGGGGTGGCGGTTTCCGATGGGCGGCAGGTGGTGACCACCGGCGCGGATGGGCAGTGGCGATTGCCGGCCGTGGCCGGCGGGCCGGTGTTCGTGATCAAGCCCGCGGGATATGCGCTGCCTGCCCGTGCGGATGGTCTGCCTGATTTCTGGCGTAGCGGCGCGGATGCGGAGGGGTGTGATTTCGAACTCCTGCCCGCCGTGACGGATGACCGGGCCGGCAGCGCGCTCGACGTGCTGGTGTTCAGCGATCCGCAGACCGCCAACCTGCGCGAGGTCGGTTATTACCGCGATGCGATCGTGGCGCCGCTCCATGGCTCGCAGGGCGCGCGGCTGGGCGTGACCCTGGGCGACGTGACCAACGACGTGCCGTCGCTGTATCCGGCCTTGAACGAGGCCACCACCAGCCTGGGCGTGCCCTGGCTGCACGTGGCCGGCAACCATGACCTGGATTTCGAGGTGGAGCAGGACCGGGGATCGCTGCGCTCGTTCCGCGAGGTGTACGGCCCGGACACGTTTGCCTGGGAGGAGCCGGAGGCCGTTTTCATCGGTCTGGACAACGTGATCTACCAGCCCGGCCAGCGGCCTGCGTACACGGGCGGCCTGCGCCCGGAGCAGTTCGAATTCCTCGAGGCCTGGTTGCCCACCCTGTCCGCCGATCGGCTGCTGGTGCTGATGGTGCACATTCCCCTGTTCGACACCGCGCCCGGCCGCGAGACTTTTCGCCATGCGGACCGGGAGCGGCTGTTCGCGCTGCTGCAGAGGTTTCCAAAACTGCTGGTGCTGAGTGGGCACCGGCACACCCTGCAGCACGTATTCCACGGTCCGGATGCCGGCTGGCACGGTGCCTCACCGCTGCATGAGTTCAACGTGGGTGCGGCCAGCGGGGCGTTCTGGTCGGGAGTGGCCGGCAGCGACGGCATCCCGGATTCAACCATGTCCGATGGCACGCCCAGCGGCTACGCGCGGCTGACGGTGGATGACACGGGTGATTACCGGCTGTCCTGGCACCGGGCCGGACATTACCGCACGGACGATCCGGCCTTCACCGATGTCATGGCCCTGCATGCGCCGCGCGCGCTCCGCCGCGGTGCCTATCCCGCCTGGGGGGTGTACGCCAACGTGTACATGGGCCTGGAGGACACGCGGGTGGAGTTCCGCGTGGATGAAGGGGAGTGGCGGCCGATGCAGCGGGCAGCCGCACCGGACCCGCGGCTGCTGGTGGAGAACGTGCGCGATGACCTGGCCACGGAGCTGCGCGGATACGACCGCTCCCCGGAGGCCCAGCCCTCCACCCATCTGTGGCGCGGCGCCTTGCCTACCGACCTGGACGCCGGCGAGCATCGCGTGGAAGTGCGTGCGTTTGACCGCTGGCAGGGAGAGCAGCGTGCGGTGACCAGCTACCGGCTGGTGGAGCGTGCGCCGCCCGGGGAGTAACGCGTGCGGACGCGCTCAAGGGGCGGGTAACACGCCCAATATTTCAGCGCCCGATGTTTCAGCGCCTGATGTTTCAGCGCCTGATGTTTCAGCGCTGGGCGTGCGGATAGGGCACCGGCGGGCCGAGCTCGAGGGATTGGCGCCAGGCATCCAGTACCGGCTCGATCTCCGTGCCCACGTGGATCTGCGGCAGTGACGGAGTGAAATCGCCTTCGGCCTCGCGTGCGGCCACGTGCTTGCGGGCGTCCCTGAACGCCTCGACGAAGTCGTCATGCTGGTTGAGTGCGTCCACCAGCCAGGCCTGGCCGAAATAGGTCACCTGGGAGGCCGCGCCGCAGCCAAAGGAGGTGCGGTCCTTGCGCGCCGCGGTGATGGTGACCCCGGTTGGGCTGCGCAATGCCGGCATGAAGCCGCCGGAATAGCAGGCGGAGACCACCACTACCCGGTTGCGGATGCCGGAATCCGCCAGCGCCCCGGCCAGCTGGTCCGCGGTGATGCCGTCCTCCAGCAGCGGCGGCAGGTCCACCACCAGTTCGTGGTCCTCGCTGCCGTGGGTGGTGAGGAACAGCAGCAGCAGATCCTCCTCGGGATCCATGGCCGCGCCCACGCCGGCGAGCGCCTGCTCCAGGTTCTCCAGCGTGGCCAGCGGCCGCGGTGCGTCCTCGTCCAGGCTGTCGGGGTGGTTCACCAGGCCGATGACCCGTTCACGCACCTGGAAGCGCGCGTTCATCAGCTGCTCCAGGTACAGCACCTCGTTGCGGAACACATCCTCATTGCCGTCGCCGGCAAACCCGACCACGTACAGGTCCGGCCGGCCGGGCTCCTGCGCGGGCATGGTCTGCAGCGCTTCGGCGATCAGCCGGCGGTCGCGTTCTGGCAGCGTTTCCTCGCCAGACGCCGCGGCAAGGGCGGAGGAGGCCAGCAGGGCGAACAGCAGCGCGGCGGCCGCCATGCGCGGCCCGTGCAGCGGGTTACGGAACAATGCCATCGAACGACTCCACGCGGGGATGGCCGCCAGCGGCGTCGCCGGTGCGTGGCTGCGGATAGTCCTGGCGCCGGTCGACCAGGGTGGTTGCCACGCCGGCTGCGCGGGCCGCGTCCAGCTCCTCCACCACGTCGGAGAGGAACAGGATCTGCCCGGCGGGTACATCCAGGCGGCGGCTGATGCGGGCGTAGCTTTCGGTGTCGCGCTTGCCGCCGATCTCGGTGTCGAACCAGGCGGAGAACAGCGGACTCAGATCGCCGGCGTCGCTGTGGGAGAACAACAGCATCTGGGCGGGCACCGAGCCGGAGGAATACACCGCCAGGGTGTGGCCGGCCTCATGCCATTGGCGCAGCTGCTGCACTGCGTCCGGATAGATCGGAGCGGCGAAGTCGCCGTTGCGGTAGCCCTCGGCCCAGAGCATGCCCTGCAGCGCCTTGAGCGCGGTGTGCTTGAGGTCCTGGTCGATCCACCCCTGCAGCGTTTCGGCGATCATGCCGTCCTGGCAGACGCCGCCCAGCTCGGTTGCCACTTCGTCCAGCCAGCGGCGGACTTCCGGGTCCTGGCCACGCACGCGCACGAAACGCGGCATTTCGCTGCGCGCATAGGGAAACAACACGTCCTTGACGAAGGAAATGCTGCTGGTGGTGCCTTCGATATCGGTCAGGATGATGCGGGACATCGGATCTCCTCGGCGCGGCTCAGGCGTCGCCGTAGCGCGGGAAGCGCTGGGCGATATCGGTCCCGGTGAAATAGCCGATCCAGCCGTCAGGCTGCTGGAAAAAGCGGATCGCCACGAAATTGGGTTTGGCGCCCATGTCGAACCAGTGCGTGGTGCCGTCGGGCACGGCGATCAGGTCATCCTTGACGCATTCCACCTCGTACACCTTGCCGTCCACGTGCAGGGTGAACAGGCCCGAGCCGGCGACGAAGAAGCGCACCTCGTCCTCGCGGTGGTAGTGCTCGTCGAGGAATTTGCGTCGGATCTCGTCGCGGTCCGGATGGTCCGGGGCAATGCTGATCACGTCGACGCTGGTAAAGCCGCGCTCGGCCACCAGCCGGTCCACGTCAGTGCGATAGGCGGCCAGTACCTCTTCCTGGCTGGCGCCGGGCTCCACGGGGTGCGTGGCCTGCCAGCGCTCGAAGGTCACGCCGATGGCGGCCAGTTCGCTGGCGATGCGC
Source organism: Candidatus Luteimonas excrementigallinarum (assembly GCA_019115725.1). Lineage (GTDB taxonomy): Bacteria > Pseudomonadota > Gammaproteobacteria > Xanthomonadales > Xanthomonadaceae > Luteimonas > Luteimonas excrementigallinarum. Next base: position 2,066 of record DXCY01000022.1, on the reverse strand, counting down.
TCGCCCTCTTCGGTCACCAGCAGCGGGGTCTCCGGTGCATCGTTGGCAAAAATACGCAGTCGGCTCATCGGTCTGGGTGGGGAATCAGCAGGGATCCCCAGAATATCAGTCCGTGCGTGCCGCTGGATGGAACACCGTATGGCCGCCGGTCAGCCGATACAGCTCCAGTTCGCAGCCCAGCAGGAATTCGAACGCCTCCAGGTGGCGCCGCGCTTCGGCCACGTCGCGGCCCCAGGCGTACAGCCCGTGCCCATCGATCAGATAGCCCCACAGCGGGCCCTGGTCGAGCAGCGTGTCCACCTGGGTGGCGAGGGTGGGCATGTGCTGGCTGTTGGGCAGCACCGGAATGGTAATGGCGGTTTCGTGGGTGCTGTTGCCAGCAAAGGCCTTCAGCAACTCATAGCCCGCCAGCTCGATTCCGCCCGCCCGGGAGAAGAGCCGGGAAGCCACCGTCTGGTTGAGCGAGTGGGTGTGCAGCACGCAGCCGATGTCGGCAAAGCGCTGGTACAGCTGGGTGTGCAGCAGGGTCTCGGCCGAGGGGCGGTGATCGCTGCCCACGGCGCGGCCCTCCATGTCGATCACCATCAGGTCCGCTTCGGCCAGCTTGCCCTTGTCGCGGCCGGAGATGGTGATGGCGGCATGGCTGTCGCTGATCCGGCGGGAGAAGTTGCTGCTGGTGGCCGGCGTCCAGCCGCGGGCGGCAAGTTCGCGCACGGTGGCGGCAAGTTCGGCGCACAGCGCAGAGAACCGGTCGGGGTCGCAGGGCAGGGCGGTCATGGCGTGGCGCGTTGCGGGTGGCAGCACACTATAGCGGCCTCATTCCGCCCTGGCGGGAGCCGGTGCCGGCTGCTGCTCGGCGGTGCGGCTGCCTTCCGGCGGCATGCGCAGGATCCTGAATCCGGTATAGGCCATCACCAGCGCCACCATCGGGCCAACCAGGTTGAAGAACGCGTACGGCAGGTAGTCCAACGTGGCCACGCCCAGGGTGGCGGCCATGTAGGCGCCGCAGGTGTTCCAGGGCACCAGCGGCGAAGTAATGGTGGCGCCGTCCTCCAGCGCCCGGGACAGGTTGACCGGTTCCAGGCCGCGGCGCCGGTATTCGGATTGGAACAGGCGGCCCGGAAGCACCAGGGACATGTACTGGTCGGCGGTGACCACGTTGCTGCCGAAGGCGGTGGCAATGGTGGTGGCGATCAGCGAGCCGGCCGATCTGGCCCGGGCCAGCACGCTGCGGATCATCCGCTCCAGCAGGCCGGTCTTCTCCATCACCGCGCCGAAGCCGAGCGCACAGATGATCAGCCACACGGTGTTGAGCATGCTGATCATGCCGCCGCGGCTGAGCAGGGCGTCAACGGACGGGTTGCCGGTATTGGCCTGATAACCCTCGAACAGCGCTTTCCATGCACCGGACAGCAGCGCCATGGGTCGTGGAATATCGGTGCGATCAGCCAGCGCCAGCACCAGTTCCGGCTGGAACATCACGGCAAAGACGCCGCCGAGGATGGCGCTGAGCAGGATGGCAGGGTAGGCGGGGAATCGCAGTACGGCCAGCGCAAACAGCACCACCATCGGGATCAGCAGGTACCAGCCCAGGTTGTAGTGCTCGCCCAGCAGCTCGGGCAGGTTGCCGAATTCAGGATTGCCCGGCGTGTTGCTCTGGGCCAGGCCCACGATCGCAAACAGGGCTACGGCGATGGCAAAGCTCGGCAGGGTGGTCCACGTGAGATGGCGGATATGGGCGAACAGCTCGGCCCCGGCCGCGGCCGGGGCGATGATGGTGGTGTCGGAGATGGGCGACATCTTGTCGCCAAAATAGGCACCCGAAATGATCGCGCCTGCAGTAATGGGAAGCGACATATCCATGCCCTGGGCAACCCCGACCAGGGCCACGCCAAGCGTTCCTGCCACCGTCCACGAGCTGCCAATCGATAGCGCGACGATGGCGCACACCACGCAGGCGGCGGGATAGAAATACGCCGGGTGCATCAGCTGCATCCCATAGATGATCAGCATCGGCACCGTGCCGCTGAGGATCCAGGTTCCGATCAGCGCGCCGACCGAGAGCA
>DXCY01000021.1 GCA_019115725.1 Candidatus Luteimonas excrementigallinarum | reverse complement strand
CGCCTCGTTCAGGACGCGCCCGGCCTGCAGCGGCTTGCGCAGGCGGTTGAACGTGGACAGGTCCGTGATCCGCCCGGAGAAGAACAGCGGCGCCAGCAGCGCCCAGTAGTAGGTGTAATCCCAGATCACCTTCACCGGCATCACCCGCGCATCGCCGAACAGCGCGTACTGGTCCTGGTAGATCGGCAGCATGCTGTCGTAGAACGAGCGGTACAGCTGCTGGTAGATCTCCGCCCAGGGTGTTACCGGGCCGCCGGCGCGGTCGCGGGCCACCAGGTCGCAGATGTAGGTGTTGGAGATCGCGATGAAATCGCTGCCGGGCGAATAGAACGGATCGAGGAACAGGCCCGCTTCGCCGGTGATCGCCCAGCGGTCGCGGGAAAACACCTGCCGGCAGCCGTGGGAAAAGTGGCGCAGGAACAGGAAGTCCTTGACCGCGTGATCGCCCGAATCGAGGGTTGCGGCCACCCGCGGCTGGTGCCGGCGCAGCCATTCCATCGCCTTGGCGTGGGTGTTCATGGTGTCCAGCGGGTGGGTCTTCGCATCGCACACGATCCCCACCGAATGCGCGCCCGAGGACAGCGGGATCAGCCAGAACCAGTAGCCCGGCCCGCACATGTGGTTGGTCGAGCGCCAGCGGTCCGGCGGGTCGCAGCGCTGCAGCCAGTCGGCATCCTCCGACCAGCCGGCCGGGTCGACGATGCCTTCCACCCGCCACCACACTGCGTTGACGTCATGGTCGTTGCTTTCGGCCAGGCCCAGCTTGCGCTTGAGCAGGCCCACCCGGCCGGAGGCGTCCACCAGCCAGCGCGCGGAGATGGCGTGCTCACCGCCGTCGTGGGAGAAGCCCACCGCGTGCGCCGCGCCGTCCTCGCCCATGGTGATCGAGCGCACCACCGCCGCATCGCGGAAGTCGATGCCCAGCGCGCGCACGCGCTCGCCGAGGAAGTTCTCGAACCGGCCGCGGTCGATCTGCCACGAAGGCGTGGGCAGCAGCCGGCTCACCCCGATCTCGGTGCAGGTATCCACATCGTGGCGGCCGTCGGAGAAGAAAAACCGGAAGCCGAACTTGCGGATCTGCTCCGCGTCCAGATGCTCGCGCAGGCCGAGCACGCCGGCGAAGTACTGGGCGCCGATCTCCACCGTCGATTCGCCCACCTTGTGCGCGGCCTCGGCCACCGGGTGCGCGCGCCGCTCGAGGATGGTGATCCGCAGCCCGGGATCGCGCTGGCGCAGCTGCAGCGCCAGGGTCAGCCCCGCCAGTCCTCCGCCCAGAATCAGTACGTCTGTGTCGGAAGAAGCCTGGTCCATGGTCTCAGCCTGCAGGGGTGGAGGGTCGCGGTACCGGGGCCGGGCCGAATTCGCCCGTGGGGTCGTCGATCACCGGCTGCGTCCTGCGCGTGCGCCGGTATTCGCCGATGACATTGCCGTGGCCGAGCACTTGTAGCACAACGTGCGAAGTGATCAGGCGCAGGTCGTGCCACAGCCGGAAGTGGCTCTTGCGGAACGCCTCGCCCTCGCCGGCATAGCGGGTGTCCACCGGCAGCGCCACCACGCCCAGGCCCAGCTGGCGCGCGGCGGAAATGAGCATCTGCGCCTCGAACACGAAGCCTTCGCCGGGCACGTCTTCCATGGCGCAGGCCGCGGCCGGATAGAGGCGCTGGCCGCTCTGCGTATCCACCAGCCGGAAGCCGCAGGCCCAGCTGATGCCCCAGTCGCCGAAATCGTTGCCCAGGCGCCGGTACCAGGGCTGGCAGCTGCGCTTGCGCAGGCGCGCGCCCACGACCACGCAGTCCGGGTGGCGGTTGAAGGTATCGATCATACGCGGCAGGTCGGCCGCCGAGTGCTGGCCGTCGCCGTCCATGGTGGCCACCGCCCGTGCGCCCTGACGCAGGGCTTCGCGAAAGCCGCTGCGCAGGCTGGCGCCCTTGCCCATCCGCTGCGGATGGCGCAGCACGGTGACCGGCAGGTCGGCGATCAGCGCGGCGGTGCCGTCGTCGGAACCGTCGTCGACCACGATCACCCGCGGGCAGTGGGCCAGCGCGCCCTGCACCACCTCGCGGATGCGCAGCGCCTCGTTGAGGGCGGGGATGACCACCGCCACGTCGCCGGCCTGCAGGCAGGGGCGCTCAGTCATTGGCCAGCTCCAGCCGCAGCGCCGTGCCGGGGCCGGCCTGGAGCAGGGCACTGGTGCCGCCCGTGGCCAGTGTGTCGAACAGCGGCAGCATCGGCGCCATGGCATTGCCGCCGCAGCGTTGGGCCAGTGCCCCGTCACCGCGACCGGCGTCGGACTGCACCAGCGCGGCGCGCAACAGCCGTCCGCTGCCGCTCCGGGCCAGGACCAGCGCGCCGCCTAGCAGGCCTTCGCTGGTGGTCACCGCGCCCAGCGGTCCGGTCGCGGCCACGTCATAGCCGGCCAGCAGCACGGCGTCCTCGACCGCGGCCAGCTGGGCCAGCGCTTCCACCAGCCCCTGGGCGAACGAGGCCGGCCCGGCGCTGATCGCCGTGGCCGCGGCCATGCAGCCGGCGCCGATGGTCCAGTAGCCGGCGGCGGCGTTGTGCACCGAGTTGTGGAAGCGGATGGGCGACAGCGCGCGCGGATCATCCGCCAGGGTGGCGGCCATGTAGTCGGTGATGGCCAGATCGCCGTGGGTGGAGGTGAACACCGAGGGCAGCAGGCGCGGATCGCGGCCGGCGTCCTCGCAGGCAGCCATGGCCACTTCCAGCGCCAGCAGCACGGTTTCCGGCGCGCGCCGGCGCTCGTTGGCGGCCAGCAGCCGGGGGGCCGGGCGCCGGGGCGCGTCTTCCACCAGCGTGCCAGCAGTCACGAAGTCCCGCGCCGCCTGCCACGAGGGCAGGCCATTGGCCCAGAAGCCGATCCCGGCAATGCGCGCTTCCAGGGCAGCGTTTGCATCCATGCCCATCGCTCAGGCCCTCCCGAACAGCAGCGAGCAGTTGTTGCCGCCAAAGCCGAACGAATTGTTCATCACGTGGCGCACCTGCG
>DXCY01000245.1 GCA_019115725.1 Candidatus Luteimonas excrementigallinarum | reverse complement strand
CCGGCCGGGTCGGGCGGCGGCAGCCCTTCACGCTGGGCCCGGCGCAGCAGGGCGTTCACCAGCCCGGCCTGGCGCGGACGCCCCAGCGCGCGGGCCGCTTCCACCGTGGCCGCCAGCGCGGCATGGGCTGGCAGCGCCAGCGGATCGAGCTGGGCGAATCCGGCGTGCAGCAGGGCCTGCAGCGGGCGGTCCCGGGCCGGCAGCGGACGCGGCATCCACGCGGCCAGCGCGGCGTCATAGCGTGAACGGTTGCGCAGCGCGGCGAAGCAGATTGCCTCCACCAGCGCGCGGTCGCGCGGATCAGCCAACCCTGGCAGGGTCGCGGCCAGTTCCACCCGCAGCGAGCGCCCGCGATACAGCACCGCATCGAGGATGCGCGCGGCGGCCACGCGGGAGGCGGTTCCGGCCGGCCGCTTCATCGCGGCATTCCCCGGGCGCTGCGGGCGCGTGCTGCTCACCCGGCGATGACCAGGTCGCGGCGGGCGTTGAGATAGTCGGCGGCGGCAATCGGCTTGCCGCCCGGGCGCTGCAGCCGGGTGATGCGCAGCGCACCCTCGGCGCAGGCCAGGTCGATCCCGTCGCGCGAAGCGGCCAGCACCGTGCCCGGCACTGCAGCATGCTCCTGCGGCAAGGGCTGCGCGGCGTGGATGCGGACCCGCTCACCGGCCAGTTCGGCCTCGGCCACCGGCCAGGGATGGAAGGCGCGCACGCGGTTGGCCAGTACCGTGGCCGGCTGCGACCAGTCCAGCCGGGCCTCGGCCTTTTCCAGCTTGTGGGCATAGGTGACGCCCTCGGCCGGCTGCGGCTGCGGCACCGGCCGGATGCCGGCGCGCAGCAGGCCCAGGCCGTCTTTCAGCACCTGCGCGCCCAGCGTGGCCAGGCGGTCATGCAGCGCGCCGGCGGTCTCTTCCGGGCCGATCGGGGTCGACTGCGACAGCAGCACCGGACCGGTATCCAGGCCTTCGGCCATCCACATCAGGCACACGCCGGTCTCGGCGTCGCCGGCCTCGATCGCGCGCTGGATCGGGGCCGCACCGCGCCAGCGCGGCAGCAGCGAGGCGTGCACGTTCCAGCAGCCGAAGCGCGGGATCTCCAGCACCGCGCGGGGCAGGATCAGGCCGTAGGCCACCACCACCAGCAGGTCGGGTTCCAGCGCGCGCAGCTGCTCCTGGGCCTCTGCCGAGCGCAGGGTTGCAGGCTGGTACACCTCGATCCCGCGCGCCAGGGCTTCGGTCTTGACCGCGGAAAAGGCCATCTGGCGACCGCGACCGGCGCGGCGGTCGGGCTGGGTATAGACGCCCACCACCTCTCCGCCCGCGGCGGCGGCGCGCAGCGACGGCACGGCGAACTCCGGGGTTCCGGCAAATACGATCCTAATCGCTGCTTCTCCTCAGCTTTTCCAGCTTGCGGATGGCCATCGAGCGCTTGAGCGCCGACAGGTGGTCGATGAACAACTTGCCATCCAGATGATCGATCTCGTGCTGGATACAGGTGGCCAGCAGGCCGTCGGCGCGCAGTACGAACGGCTTGCCTTCCCGATCCAGCGCTTCCACCTCGATGCCGTCGGCCCGGGTCACTTCGGCGAACACGCCGGGAATCGACAGGCAGCCTTCCTGGTGGGCCCGCAGCTCCACCGAGCGCTCGCGGATGACCGGGTTGATCAGCACCAGCGGCTGCTCGCGCTCCTCGGTGACGTCAACCACCGCCAGCCGGTCCATCAGGTCCACCTGCGGCGCGGCCAGGCCGATGCCGGGGGCCTCGTACATGGTCTGGAGCATGTCATCGAGCAGGCGCTGGAACGCGGCCTCGGTGATCCGCGCGGGATCCACGGGGTCGGCGACCACGCGCAGGCGCGGATTCGGGTATTCAATGATTGGAAGAAGGGACATGTCGGCGGGGAAAGGGGGGCCTGGATCACAACCGTGGAGTTCAGTGGGCATTGTAACGCCCGCCACACTTGCGCGGCTCCCGGGCTTATGGGCATAGTGCCGTGGCTGCAAGGGGAAATCTCCAAGGGGAGCAACTAGATGGCCGGCATCCTTAAGTGCCTTTCCGGAGGGCTCCGCACGGCTTGTGCCGCGGCGTTGCTCACCGTTGCAACATTCGCCGCCGCACAGGGAGTGCGCGGAGACCATCCGGACACCTACGTGGTGGTCCGTGGCGACACGCTGTGGGACATCGCGGGACGGTTCCTGGACCGGCCGTGGCTGTGGCCGGAAATCTGGCAGGCCAACCCGCAGATCCAGAACCCGCACCTGATCTATCCGGGCGACGTGATCAGCCTGGCCTACCTGGACCGGGTGACCGAGGCCCGGGTCCAGCCGGGACCACGCCTGGACGCCGCGCCGGTCAACGCGATCGCGCTGTCGGATATCGAGCCGTTCCTCAAGGACCTGCAGGTGGTCGACGGCTTCGAGCACCTGCCGTACGTGGTCGGGCTGGAAGAAGACCGCATGCGCGTGGCCGAAGGCCAGGTGGCCTATGTGCGCGGGCTGGCTGCCAATCCGGGCGACCGCTTCACCATCGTGCGCCCGACCGTGCGCTACCACCATCTGCAGCGCAGCGGCTTCTGCTGCGACCTGTTCAACACCGAAGACCTCGACTTCCGCGGCCGTCGGATCATGGACAGCCGCCAGTTCTGGACCAACGTGGTCATGCCCGACAAGGGCAAGGAAGTGCTGGGCTACGAGATGATGCGCGTCGGTGCGGGCACCGTGACCCGCGGCGAAGTGGGCGGTATCCAGGCCTCCACCGTGCTGCTGGACGACGAGGGCTATGAAGTGCGCATCGGCGACCGCCTGGTGCCGGTCAACGCCCAGCCCTACGACCTGCAGTTCTTCCCGCACCCGCCCGCGCAGCAGGCCGATTACGGCCGCGCCCGCGTGCTGGCGGTGGCCGACATGCTCACCAGCGGTGGCCCGCGCGACGTGATCGCCATTTCCATGGGCGCCCGCGAAGGCGTGGACAACGGCACCGTGTTCTCCATCTGGCGCGAGGGCACCAACACCGTCGATCGCGTGGAGAAGGGCGAGTTCCGCGACGTGGACACCGTGTTCTACGAGAACAAGGTGCGCCTGCCGGACGAGTTCGCCGGCCACGCCATGGTGTTCCGCACCTACGACAAGGTGGCCTATGCCCTGGTGATGGACAGCATCAAGCCGACCAAGGTGGGCTACCACCTCAAGCATCCGGACGCGCCTTACTGACGCGTCGACGCGGCATTTTCCTACGACAGATCGAGACGGCGCCCCAGGGCGCCGTCTTCGTTTGTGGCGCCAGGATGACTGGACCGGATCACGCACGGACGCGATGCCACCCAGCCGATGAATACCCCACCTTCCTCCCACGACCCGCAGCAGCAGGCCGCGCTGCTGCGCCTGCTTGCCGCAGGCGGCCGCTCCGGGCCGCGGCGCAGGCTGCTCGAGGCCTGGCCCTCACCCGTGGCGGCGCTGGCCGCAGGCCCGGCCAGCTGGCGCGCCTGCGGGTTGGGCCAGCAGCAGATGCACGCCCTTTCCTCCGGCCCGGAAGACGCCCGCAGCCTGGCGTGGCTGGCCCGGCCTGGGCACCACCTGATCGGCTGGCACGATCCGGACTACCCCGCCCTGCTGCGCACCGCACCCTCGCCACCGCTGGCCCTGTTCGTGATTGGCAACCCGGCCCTGCTGTGGCACCCCGCAGTGGCGGTGGTGGGCAGCCGCTCGCCCAGCGCGGGCGGACGCGAGAGTGCACTGGCGTTTTCCCGGGCCCTGGCCGCCTCGGGCCTGGCCATTGCCAGCGGGCTGGCCACGGGCGTGGACGCGGCCGCCCACCAGGCCGCGCTGGATGTTGGCGGGATCACCGTGGCGGTGCTGGGCTGCGGCATCGACCAGGTCTATCCGCGGGCAAACCGCGCCCTGTACGGACGCATCGCCGCGACCGGCGTGGTGGTCAGCGAGTATCCGCCCGGCACGCCCGCCCGCAGTGGCCACTTCCCCAGCCGCAACCGGATCGTGGCCGGGCTGTCGCTGGGCACGCTGGTGATCGAGGCCGCCATGCGCTCGGGTGCGCTGATCACCGCGCGCCTGGCCGGTGACGCCGGGCGCGATGTGTTCGCCGTGCCCGGTTCCATCCACAACCCCAAGGCCCGCGGCTGCCATCGGCTGATCCGCAGCGGCGCGGCCCTGGTGGAATCGGCCGACGAGGTGGTGCGCACCCTGGCGCCGATGGCCGCCCACCTGGGCCAGGCCTTGCAGGCGCGCCTGGACGCCCCCACAACGAGGGAGTCGCCCACCCGACCGGGCACCCCCACCGCCGGCCCGTCCGGCGACCCCGACTACCAGAAATTGTGGGACGCGCTCGGCCACGACCCAACAGGTATGGATTTTCTGGCCGAGCGCACCGGATTGACGGCAACGAGCCTGTCCTCCATGCTCCCGCTCATGGAGCTGGAGGGACTGGTGGTTGCCGAGCACGGCCGGTACTCCCGCAAATCCTGAACAAGGCGTCCGCGGACGCAGGCAGAGGCAATGAAAGAAAGCATCCTGGACGTACTGCTCTACCTGTTCGAGCACTACTTCAGCGAGGAGGCGGACCTGCTCCGTGACCGGGATTCCCTGCAGGCGGGACTGCTGCAGGCCGGTTTCAGCCCGACGGAAGTGAACAAGGCGTTCGACTGGCTCGACGACCTGGCCAGCCAGCGCCCGGGCCGGGCGGCCCCGCGGGCCGGCGGACCGGTGCGCATCTTTTCCGGGCCGGAGCTGGACAAACTCGATCTGGAAGCACGCGGGTTCCTCATGTTCCTCGAGCAGCAGGGGGTACTGGATGCCGATCAGCGCGAGCTGGTGCTGCACCAGAGCATGGCCCTGGACCAGGACGACATCGATCTGGACGACCTGAAGTGGGTGGTGCTGATGGTGCTGTTCAACCAGCCCGGCAGCGAGGCCGCGTACGCGTGGATGGAAACCCAGATGTTCATGGACGAGCCCGAGCCGGTGCACTGATCCCCGCGCGGGTCCTGTCGCCCGGCCGCTTTTCGCCCATAATGCGCACCCGCCCCGGGCCCCTGAACAGGGCCCGGCCGGCTTGACAGCGCCCGTTCGGGCGTGATTCCTGTTACAAGAGCAGCCTGAACGCCCTGGAACACCGGGGCGCAGCCCTCCACCTGCCCCGCGGGCCGCTTCGGCGCGTCCGCCCGACCACGGACATCGATGGCCAAGAACCTTCTCATCGTCGAATCCCCTGCCAAGGCACGGACGATCAACAAGTACCTGGGCAAGGACTTCCATGTCCTGGCTTCCTACGGCCACGTGCGCGACCTGGTGCCCAAGGAGGGCGCGGTGGATCCGGAGCACGGCTTCCGGATGCGCTACGACCTGATCGACAAGAACGAGAAGCACGTCGAAGCCATCGCCAAGGCCGCCGCCAAGGCCGAGGCCATCTACCTGGCCACTGACCCGGACCGCGAGGGCGAGGCGATCAGCTGGCACATCGTGGAGATCCTGCGCGAGCGCGGGCTGCTCGACGACAAGGACCTGCACCGGGTGGTGTTCACCGAGATCACGCCGCGCGCGATCAAGGAGGCCATGGCCGCCCCGCGCGATGTCTCCGACGCCATGGTCGATGCCCAGCAGGCGCGCCGGGCGCTGGATTACCTGGTCGGCTTCAATCTCTCTCCGGTGCTGTGGCGCAAGGTGCAGCGCGGGCTGTCGGCCGGACGCGTGCAGTCGCCGGCGCTGCGCATGATCGTCGAGCGGGAAGAAGAGATCGAAGCCTTCGTCTCGCGCGAATACTGGTCGATCGCCGCCGAGTGCGCGCATCCATCGCAGCCCTTCTCGGCCCGGCTGACGAAGCTGGACGGGGCGAAGTTCGAGCAGTTCACCATCACCGACGGCGACACCGCCGAGGCGGCCCGCCAGCGCATCGGCGCCGCGGCCGCAGGCGCCCTGCACGTGACCGATGTCACCAGCAAGGAGCGCAAGCGCCGGCCGGCGCCGCCGTTCACCACCTCGACCCTGCAGCAGGAAGCCTCGCGCAAGCTCGGCTTCACCACCAGCCGCACCATGCGCGTGGCGCAGAAGCTCTACGAGGGCGTGGCCATCGGCGAGGAAGGCACGGTCGGCCTGATCACCTATATGCGTACC
>DXCY01000244.1 GCA_019115725.1 Candidatus Luteimonas excrementigallinarum | reverse complement strand
GTTCCACCGAGCCCCGCCGGCCCCCCCTGCCTGCGGGGCTTTTTTATGGGTCTTCTTCCCAATCAAGGGGGAGCGTGTGCTGATAAGCCGCTGTAGCGCCGGGCGGAGGTGCCCTTCAGGCTTCATGTCCCCCGGCCTCGGCCTGCGGCCGCCACCTCCTCCTTTACTTACGCCTGAAGGGCACCCCCGCCCGGCGCTCGGGACTTTGTGGCGGAGGAATGCCTGGATCGCGGCGAATGCGGGGCACGTGTTCTGCGGAGCGTCGGGGGCGTAGCCCCGACCTACAAAGCGGCGACGGGGCCCCTCAGATCATGGCGCGGTCAATCGAAGCAGCAGCCCCGGATCTGGCAGCTCCGCACCTGGGAGTTGAACCTTTTTACGCGCTCACTCCCCATCGGCCACCCGCCGGAAGCTCCCCACGCGCCGGTACGACGATGGATAGGCGCCCACCTGCAGCACTGCCGGACGCAGGTTCCAGTCGATGTGCAGCTGATCGATCCCGCCTTCGCGCCCGCGCGTGAACCACACGAACTCCTCGCGCATCGCCCGGTTGCGCCACACCGCCCGGAAGGTGTCGTGGTGCCAGTGCTCCAGATCCGCCACCTGCTCCGGGTCGTCCCACAGCTGCAGCACCAGCTGGCCGTCCTCCAGGCGCACCGCGGCGTCCGCGTACAGCGCGTCGTCGTATCCGCCGGTGAAATCCCGCAGCGGGCCTGAGGGACGGGTGCCGCGGATGCGCGCGGCGTGGATCGCGTCGCGCTCCGCCTGCGCGCGTGCCTTCTGTTCCACGTAGCGGTCGAAGGTCTCGCCATGGCGGTCGCGGCCGTCCACACCGATGTACGCATCCACGATCCGGCGGGCCAGCGCGGTGGTGAAATTGTTGAACGTATTGGTGGTGATGAAGATTCCCAGGCCTTCCTCGGGAACCAGCATCAGCAGCGAATTCATGCCGTCCACGGCGCCCGAATGCGAGGAGGTCAGCCGGCCTTCGTGGCTGCCCAGGCGCCAGCCGAGGCCATATGCGGTCAGCGGTTCGAAGGCGCGGCCGCGGATGGGGTTCTGCGCGCGGTGCATTTCCTCCACGGTCGCAGATGAGAGCAGCACATTGCCCTCGAACTCGCCCGGCGTGCCCAGGTGCAGGCGCATCCAGCTGGCGATCTCGCGCGCGCTGGAATGGACCGAAGCGGCCGGGCCCACGGCGTCGAAATTGCGGCGCGGGATCTCCACCACGGTGCCGTCGATCTCCTGGTGCGGCCAGGCCACGTTGCCCGATTCATCCAGCCGGCTGCCGCCGGCCAGGCTGGTGGCCATGCCCAGCGGCGCGAACAGGCGCTGCTCCACGAACGTTTCCCACGGGGTGCCGGTGACAGCGGGCACCACCTCGCCGGCCACCATGTACAGCACGTTGGAATACACGTAGCCCTCGCGGAAACCCTGCTCGGGCGGCATGTGGCGCAGGCGGGCGATCTGTTCGCTGCGGTCGCGGGCGGAGATCCAGCGCAGGCGGTTGCCGGTCAGCCGGCCCAGGCCCACGCGATGGGCCAGCATGTCGCGCACGGTGGCTGCGTGGGTCACGTACGGGTCGTAGAGCTGCAGCTGTGGCAGATGTCCGGAGACCGGGTCGTCCCAGTTCACCAGGCCCTCGTCCACCAGCAATCCCAGCGCGGCGGCGTTGAAGGCCTTGGACACCGAGGCCACGTTGAACAGGGTGTCGGCATCGACCGGCTCCGGGTGGCCGAGCCGGCGCACGCCAAAGCCCCGCGCCCACACCAGCGCATCGTCCTTGACCACGCTGACCGCCAGGCCGGGAATTTCCCAGTCCTGCATGCCCTGCTCCACAAAGGCCTCGATGTCCTCCAGTTCCGCCGGCGGCCCGGGTTGCGCCAGTGCGGCCATCGGCAGCAGAAGCAGGCCAAACAGCAGGGTGGCGATGCGGGGACGGGGAGGGTGAGCGGGCAGGCGGCGGGTGGGCATGGATCGGGTCACGCGGGTGAATGGGCGGGCCCAGACCCTAGCAGAGAAGGCCTGCGCCGGTGGGCGCCCGCGCTTCGCGTTGGCGCGGCTGTCACCGGGGCCGGGGTATTGATCCATCCAGTCCACGCCTATCGAGTCCTGCCCCGCCTGTCCATGTCCGATCTAACCCAGCCCTCTGTCTCCCGACTCCGCACCGGCCTGACCCTGCTGGCCTTTGCCCTGCTGCTGGTCGCCTGCCGCCCCGAGGGTCCGGAGCCGCAGATCAGCAGCGATACCGACGCCGATGCGGGCGCGGAGTACACGCCCGGAGACGTCGAGGCGCCGCCGTGGCTGAACCCGCTGTCGGCCGCCATCAACGGGATCGATGCAACCCTGCCCGGCCGCTTCGGCGTGTACGTGCGCCGGCTGGGTACCTCCCGGGAGGCGGGCGCAGGCAGCCTGGACATGGGCGACGGGCGCGCCTGGTACCTGGCCTCGACCATCAGCGTGCCGGTGGCGATTGCGGTGCTGGAGCAGGTGGATGCTGGAACGCTGTCGCTGGACCAGACACTGGCGCTGGCGCAGAGCGACTTCGTTGATGGCGCCGGAGACCTGCTCAACCAGAGCCCCGGCGAGCACTTCCGCATCGCCACCCTGCTGCAGAAATCGCTGCGTGACGGCGACGCCGTGGCCACCGACATGCTGATCCGCACGGTTGGCGAGGTCGATCTCAACCGCCGGGTCCGGGACTGGCTGGGACGCGGCGCCGGGCAGGTCACCACCCATCTGCAGGCGCGCTATGACGCCTATGGCAGCGTGCATCCGGGGGTCATGAAGCTGTCGAACCTGGACCTGATCGAAGTGCAGCAGGCGGAGGATGGCGCCGCGCGGCTGGAGGCGCTGGCCGGGCTGCTGGAGGTGGAGCGCGAGGCGCTGGATGCCAGCGACATGGGCGAGGTGTACGAGCGCTATTGCGACACCGGCGCCAACGCCGCGCCGCTGGTGATGGTGGCCAACCTGCTGGAAATGCTGGTTTCCGGCGAGCTGCTTTCGCCGGACAGCACCGCCCTCATGCTGGAGCACCTGCGCGCGAACAGCGCCGGCCGCCGGTACATCCGGGCCGGGCTGCCCGCAGGCACCGATTTCGCCCAGCAGGCCGCGACCCATGTGGCGCGCGCCTGCAACGTGGGTGTGATCAACCCGGAGCAGGTGCAGGGGGACGGCGGCACAACGATCGTGATCGCCTGCGCCGAGGCGTTTGATGACCAGGGTGAGGTCCGGCAGGCGTTCCAGGCGCTGGGTCGGGCGCTGGCCGAAGCGGGCCTGCACCGGTAGTCGGCGCAGGCCGCGGCGGTCAATCCACCTCGCGGCGCCAGTTCACCGAGCCGCGGTTTTCCAGCGTGCTCGATTCGATTTCCAGATCAAAGCCGCGGTCGAGCAGGTAGCGCAGCGTCAGCACCTGGCCGGTGCCCAGCAGCGATACGCCGAAGCCGACGTACAGCCGCGGCGACAGCTGCTTGCCCACGCCCAGCACGCTGCCGCCCAGCGCCCGCGAATGGCTGACCCCGGCATCATCCAGGCCCATGCCGGCGCCCAGCTGCGAGGCCAGCAGGCCGCCGCCAGCCTGCAGTGCCGCGGCGGCGGCATCCAGCTCTCGGCCCTCGTCACCGGTCACGCTGGAGAGCGAGCGGCCGAGGGCCAGATAGGCCAGGGCCTCGGATTCGTCGCGGCTGGGGTCGGTCCAGACGCTGGCTTGCGGCGCCGAGGCGCGGCCGGTCACGTCGATGCCGGCGGTCAGCTCCTCGGCCTCGATCCGGCGGATGGCGCGGATATCCAGCACCGGGTCGCCGATCATGTCGTTGCTCCACGACAGGTTGCCGCGGGTGATGCGCAGCTCCTGACCGTAGGCCTTGTAGCGCCCGCCCACCTGCAGCGAGCCGGTGCCACGCATGTCGCGGCCCGGATGCTGGCGCACCCGCAGCCGGCCACCGAGAGTACCTTCCAGGCCGAACCCGTTGAGCACCACGTCCTCGCCCATCTCCAGGGTCAGGTCGAGCTGCATGGCCAGCGGCGGGCCTTCCTCCGGGTCCACCGGATCCAGTACCACCACGTCGTCGGAGGGGGCGACGCCGTCGCTCAACCGTTCCAGGTCCATGCGCGCCTCGGGCACCAGCACGGTGCCGGTCACCTCCAGCGGCCGGCCCGCGGCGTACAGCACGCGGATGTCGGGGCTGGCCACGGCGTGCAGGTCGCGGGTGTTGGACACCAGCACGTTCTCGCCGCCCAGCTCCAGCACCAGCGGCGCGGCGGTTTCCCCGCTCCAGCCCAGGCTGCCATTGACCGCCAGCATGCCCTCGCCGGAGCGCACGCTGCCGGCGATGGTGGCGGTGCCGTCGGCATGGGCGTCCAGGCGCACATCGCCCTCTTCCAGCTGGATCGCCAGCGCCGGCAGCTCGGTGCTGAAGCCGGTCAGCCGGGCCTGGCCGCCGAGCACCGGTTCGGCGCGCGTGCCGGCCAGGGTGATGCGGCCGGCCAGCTGTCCTTCCGGTTCGAC
>DXCY01000243.1 GCA_019115725.1 Candidatus Luteimonas excrementigallinarum | reverse complement strand
GACGCACCAGATTTAGGTTCTGGCGGGTAGTCCCCGTGGGGGTTCGAGTCCCCCCTTTCGCACCAGCCCGGGTGGTGCCCCGCATCGACGGGCACCGGAGGAGGGCGGCCGGCGGAGCGTGTTGCAGCCGGGCCCTGTAGCGTCCAACCCTCAATTCCGCCACAATATCCCGTTCTGCCGGAGCCAGAGGCGTCAAGTCCGCCGCCCGGGTTCCGGTATCCCGACAACGATCAAATCCCCGGCCCAGGGCCGCGGTGGCAGGAGTGGTTATGCAAGTTTCGGTCGAATCCACCGGCAATCTCGAACGCCGGATGACCTTCCAGGTTCCGGCAGATCGGCTGGAAAGCGACGTTGGCGGACGCCTGCGCGAAATGGCCCGCACTGCCCGCATCAAGGGCTTCCGCCCCGGCAAGGTGCCGGCCAGCGTGATCAAGCAGCGCTTCGGCGCGCAGGTCCGCGCGGAAGTGCTGGACGGCCTGCTGCGCGAGCAGTTTGACGGCGCCATCCGGGCCAATGAGCTCCGCGTGGCCGGCAGCCCGCGCATCGAGCCCGCCGAGGGCGACGACGAGCTGGCGTTCGTGGCCAGCTTCGAGGTGGTGCCGGACTTCGGTGACATCGACGTGTCCAAGCTGACCGTGGTGCGCCACACCGGCGAGGTCACCGACGAGGACATCGACCGCATGATCGACAACCTGCGCCAGCAGCGCAGGAGCTGGAGCGCGGTGACCCGCCCGGCCGCCGAGGGCGACGCGCTGGATATCGAAACCTGGTCGCAGGCCGGCGATGAGCGCCTGCCCGCCGAGGGCGCCGAGAAGGGCACCCTGGTGATCGGCTCGGGCGCCATGCTGCCGGCGCTGGAAGAAGCGCTGGTGGGCATGTCCGCCGGTGAGGAAAAGACCGTTGACGTCGAGTTCCCCGCCGACTGGCGCGTGCCGCAGCTGGCCGGCAAGAAGGCCCAGGCCCACCTGAAGGTGGAGCGCGTGTCGGAGGAAATCCTGCCGGAGGTCGACGCCGACTTCATCCGCAGCTTCGGCGTGAAGAAGGGCGAGCTGGAGCAGTTCCGCACCGAGATCCGCACCAACCTGGAGCGTGAGCTCAAGGGCGCGCTGATGAACCGCCTGCGTCGCGAAGTCGGCGAGCAGCTGGTGGCCACCTGGGAGCATGTGGAGCTGCCGCCGCGTCTGGTGGAGAACGAGGCCCGCGCGCTGGCCCAGGACGCCGTGGAGCAGTCGCGTCGCCAGGGTCGCCAGGTGCCGGACCTGCCGGAAGACGGCCACAAGCAGTTCATGGAAGTGGCGCGCCGCCGCGTGCTGATGGGCCTGCTGGTGGGCGAGGTGGCCCGTACCAACCAGCTGATGCTCGATCCCAAGCGCCTGAACGAAACCCTGCGCCTGATCGCTTCCACCTACGAAGAGCCGGAACAGGTCATTGAGTTGTACCGCAACGATCCCCAGCTCATGTCAGGATTGCAGAATCGGGTGATGGAAGAGCAGGTGATCGACTGGATCGCCGAGCGCGCCCAGCACACCGATGAAAAGTTGACCTTCCAGGAAGCGATCGCGCCGCAGGCGTGATCGTTCCGCCCACGGCGGTGACCCCGCCTTATCAAGCCGGATACAAGACAGCATGATCAACCAGCCCAAGGCCCTCAACCTCGTCCCGATGGTGGTCGAACAGACCAGCCGCGGAGAGCGCGCGTACGACATCTATTCGCGTCTGCTCAAGGAGCGGGTGATCTTCCTGGTGGGTCCGGTTGACGATCACGTGGCCAACGTGATCGTTGCCCAGCTGCTGTTTCTGGAGGCTGAAAATCCCGAGAAGGACATCAGCCTGTACATCAACTCGCCCGGCGGCATCGTGACCGCGGGCCTGGCGATCTACGACACCATGCAGTTCATCAAGCCCGACGTGAGCACTATCTGCGTGGGTCAGGCTGCCAGCATGGGCGCGCTGCTGCTGGCGGCGGGCGCCAAGGGCAAGCGTTACGCGCTGCCGAATTCGCGGATCATGATCCACCAGCCGCTGGGCGGCTTCCAGGGTCAGGCCACGGATATCGACATCCACGCCCGCGAGATCCTGTCGCTGCGCCAGCGTCTGAACGAGATCCTCTCGCGCCACACCGGGCAGAGCCTGGACACCATCGCCGCCGACACCGAACGCGACAACTTCAAGAGCGCCGAGGCCGCGCGCGACTATGGCCTGGTCGATGAAGTGCTCGAGCGTCGCCCCGACGAGACCATCCAGCCTGCCTGACGATGACGCCAGCCACCTGCCCGAACGGGCAGGTGATGCGCAAAGTACCGTTAAACAACGGGTTTCTGCGTTCCAGCGCGGCGCTGGCGACGCGCAGTCGCTATGCTATTCTCAAATCGATCCAGCGCCACGGGGCGCCGTACCAGCGGGTAAGCAATGAGCAATGATTCCCAGGGCCGTTCCGGCGACAGCAGCAAGATCCTCTACTGTTCTTTCTGTGGAAAGAGCCAGCACGAGGTGCGCAAGCTGATTGCGGGCCCCAGCGTGTTCATCTGTGATGAATGCGTTGAGCTGTGCAACGACATCATCCGTGAGGAACTCGAGGAAAAAGCCCAGTCGGCCCGCAGCTCGCTGCCCAAGCCGAAGGAGATCCTGGAGGTCCTGGACGAATACGTGATCGGCCAGCATCGCGCCAAGCGCACGCTCGCCGTGGCCGTGTACAACCACTACAAGCGCATCGAGAGCCGGCAGAAGAGTGACGAGGTCGAACTGGCCAAGTCCAACATCCTGCTGGTCGGGCCGACCGGTTCGGGCAAGACCCTGCTGGCCGAGACCCTGGCGCGGATGCTCAACGTGCCCTTCACCATGGCCGACGCGACCACGCTGACCGAAGCCGGTTACGTGGGCGAGGACGTGGAGAACATCATCCAGAAGCTGCTGCAGAAGTGCGACTACGACGTCGAAAAGGCGCAGCAGGGCATCGTCTATATCGACGAGATCGACAAGATCTCACGCAAGAGCGAAAACCCTTCGATTACCCGCGACG
>DXCY01000242.1 GCA_019115725.1 Candidatus Luteimonas excrementigallinarum | reverse complement strand
ATCGAACGACGCCAAATGCCGGGCCACCTCCAGGCCGTCGATGCCCGGCATGGAGATATCCAGCAGAACCAGGTCGGCGCCGTGGTCCGCACAGGCCTGCAGCGCCGCCTGCCCGTCCCCGACCTCCGCCGCCACCTCCACGCCTTCCACCGGGGCCAGCAGCGCCCGCAGGCGCTCGCGCGCCAGCGGCTCGTCATCAACAATCAGAACCTTCATTCCCCTTCCCTGCAGCGCCGGCCCCCTCCAGCGGCAACTCGATCTCGCAAACATAGTAGCCAGCGGCCCAGCCGCCGGCCATCCGCATCCCTGATCCGAATGCATACGCGAGGCGGTGGCTGATGCTGCGCTGGGCGTGCCCTTCCCCGCGGCCTGCCCGGTCGGGAGATGGCGACGGATTACGGATCCGCACGAGCAGCAGCGAGAACGATGCCTCGATGCTGATTTCTATCACCCCCCCCTGGGGCAAGCGCGAAATGCCGTGGAGTACCGCATTCTCCAACAGCGGCTGCAATACCAGGCGTGGCATGGTCAGATCCCAAGGCAGCGGTCCGGAACGCTGCCAACGCACCTGCAGCCTGTCCCCCATACGCAGCTGCTCAATAGCCAGATAACGCTCGGCCAGCTCCACCTCATCAGCAAGTGTGGAGTCCCCCTCCCCTGCTTCGAGCGCGGCACGGAACAGGTCTGAAAGGTCCAGCACCGCACGCTCGGCCAGTCCCGGATCCTTCGGCAACAACCCGGCAATCATGTTCATGCTGTTGAACAGGAAGTGCGGCCGGATCCGCGCCTGGAGCGCGTCCGCCTCTGCCCGGGCGATCGCGTGGATCTGGGCCTGCCAACGGTCGGTAACGTAGAAATACCGCAGCGCCAACGCGGTGATCAGTGCGGCAACACCACTGGAGCCCGCCACGAAACGCCTGAGGGAAGGCCATACCCAACCATCCCCCACGCCGCCCACGCTCACAAACAGGCCATGCACCACCGCCGCGGCCACGGCTGCTACTGCTGCCGCCAGCGCCACTGCGCACAGACCTCCAATGCGCGGCGCCAACCGGGACAGGAGCCGTCGCGACAGGCACAGCAACGCTGAAACCGCCAAGGCCAGCCAAAGCGCATACCCACTGGCAGAGAGAAAGCGGCCCAGGGTCCAGCCCGACGCGCCATCGGGCATCAACGCCACCACCACGACCACCAGCTGGGCCAGTCCCAGCATGGCCGCCAGGCGTGGCAAGCGGCACAGATCCGGCAGCCACGGGGAGGCGACCACCACATCCAGCCCCGCCCTCCCTTCGTCCAGCGCCTGTCCCCCGCGCCGGCCCACGACTCAGCCCCCTGCCAGCCGCGCGTTGAACCAGTTGCCGAGATCGCGGACCTCTTCGCCGCTGACCGAGTGCTGCATAGGGTAGACGTGCCAGTCCACCTCGAAGCCCAGGCGGCGCAGCAGGCCGGCGCTCTGCTTGCCGGCCAGGTAGGGCACCACCGGGTCTTCGCTGCCGTGGGCCATGAACACGGGCTGGCGGCTGGCGCCTTCCACCAGCGCGGCCTGGGCGCCCTGGGCGGCGGGCATGTAGGTGGACAGGGCCACGAGGCCGGCCAGCGGCTCGCGCCGGCGCAGGCCGGCGGCCAGGGTCACGGCGCCACCCTGGGAAAAGCCCGCCAGGATGATCCGCCCGGGCGGAATGCCGCGCTCGCCCTCGCGGGCAATCAGCGCTTCCACCTGGGCCACGGATTCCGCCACGCCCTGCTCATCGGCGCGGTTGGCCAGGTCCAGCTCGCGGATGTCGTACCAGGCGCGCATGGGCGCGCCGCCGTTGATGGTGACCGGGCGCACCGGCGCATGCGGGAACACGAAGCGGATCGGCGGCCACTCCCGGCGTACCAGCTCGGGCACCAACGGCACGAAATCGTTGCCGTCGGCGCCCAGCCCGTGCAGCCAGATCACCGCCCAGCGCGGGTCCGGGCCGGTGTCGCGTTCGATGGTTTCAAGCAGCGCTGTTGCGTCCAATCCACTCTCCGAAGTCGGCCGGGCGCGATTGCCCGTTGCTGCAGAGGATTATGGCACCCGGGCGCAACGCTCATTCGCCCAGCGGCACCGGCGCGTGCCTGGCCGTGGGCATGGAGACCCCCAGGCGGCGGGCAAGGGTCGGGGCCACCTGGCGGATATCGATGTTGCCCAAGTTGCGGCCGGCCTCGATCCCCGGTCCGGCGATGAAGAACGACGCCTGCATCTCCGGGTGGGTGTTGCGGTAGCCGTGGGCGCCGGTGGTGCGGTCCTGCGCGCGCACGGTATCGCCGGTGAGCGCCCTGCCAAAGGCGAAGCCGCCTTTGGCATCGACCAGGAACGCGGCCTGCTCCAGCGCCCCCTCCTGCACCGCCTCGCGGCCGCGCAGCACGCTGGCCACGCCGCTGTCGGGATCACCCTCCAGCGCGGTGAGGATCGCATCGACCGCCTCACGGGTGGCCGCATCGTCCGGGTCCTTGAGCACTACCGAGGCGCTGCCGCCGGAATTCCACGACCACGCCTTCCAGCTGTCCATCCGCCCGGCGTCATCCAGCGCAATCAGCCCTTCGCGTGCAAACGCGGCGTTGAGGTGGATGGTGGAATTGACCGGGTGGAAGCCGTGATCGGACACCACGGTGATCGTAGAGGCCGGATAGACCTGGCGCTGGGCCGCCACCAGGCGCCCGATCATGGCGTCGGTTTCCTCCAGCGTGCGCTTGGAGACCGGATCGGTCGGCAGCGGTCCGTTGGTGTGCTGGGCGGCATCCAGCCCGGTGAGATGGATGGTGAGCAGCTGCGGCCTGCCCTGCTCGATCATCGCCAGGGCGATGTCGGTCAGGCGCTGATCGGCCGACCAGAATTCCGGATTGCTGGGTCGGTGGAAGAAGCGGTCCACGCCCTCCACCGTCTCCAGGAAACCGCGCGGCGTGCTCACCGCGTACAGCAGCTGGCCGTCGGAGAGGCGGTTCTTGGTGCGCCAGTACTCGGGCATGTTCCAGTCGATGCCCGGATGGTTCACGCTCACCGGCCACAGCACGCTGGCGGTGGTCATGCCACCGGCCTTGGCCGCATCCCACAGGGTCGGCACCCGGATCTGCGATCCGTACCAGTTCCACGCGCCCTGCTCGTGGCCTTCCGGATCAAACACGGTGTTGGTCCGGATGCCGTGCTCGGTCGGCGCGGTGCCGGTGATGATGGAGGTGTGGTTGGGATAGGTGACCGTGGGGGTGACGCCTGTGACGCCGCTGGCATACGCGCCCTCGCGCATCAGCCCGCGCAGGGTCGGGATCTCAAGGCCCAACGCATCGGCCTCGAACACGTAGCTGGGATGCAGCCCATCGACCGAAATCAGCAGCACCGCGGGATCATCTTCGCGGGCCTGCGCATCGGCCGCGGGCGCCGTCACCAGCGCTGCTGCCAGGCCCAGCGTCAGCAGGGAAAACAGTTTCATCGCACACCCTCCGATTCAAGAAAGCCCACCAGGTCTTCGGGCTTGTCGGTCAGGAACATGGTTGCGCCGGCCTGGATCAGGCGGCGGAACTCCGCGTGGCGCTGCGCCGTGGGCAGGCTGTCGATCGCCCACAGGGTTTCGGTACTCAGGCGCGTGCCCTGCGGGCGCGGAGCCGCGTTGAACGCCTCGAAATACTCCGGCGTGGCCCGGAACCAGAGGAAATAGCCGGCCGGGTTGTAACGGGCGAAGCCCATGAGGTCGCCCATGTCGCTGGGACGGCAGGAGGCCGATGCGCCTTCGGCACAGCCCTGGATCCGCGGCACGATGGCCAACGCACGCACGTCGGCCGGATCCGGCTGGTGGGCACCGTCCGGATCACCGTTGAGCCAGGCAATGCCCTGGCCCTGCATGCCCAGCTGTTCGATCAGCGCGGCCACCTCGGCATGGCTGGCGTCCTTGATGTCCAGGTGCACGATGAAGCCGTGCTCCTTCGCCGCCAGCAGCATCTGCTCCAGGGTGGGCAGGCGCTCTTCGGTCAGCACCACGCTGGGGCCGCCGTTGCCGCGGCGCAGCCGCAGCTGGCGCAGCTCGGCGGCGGTGTGATCCGCCACCTGGCCGGCACCGTTGGTGGTGCGCTCCAGGGTGGCATCGTGGATGGCCACCAGCACGCCGTCCTTCGACTTGCGGATGTCCAGCTCGATGCCGTCGATGCCCTTGCCGGCGCAGGCGTGGATGGACGCCAGCGACACCTCGGGCGCCTCGCCCACGCAGCCGCGGTGGGCAATCACCAGCACCTGCGCGGGATCGCGCAGCTTGGCCGCCGGATCCTGCAGCGGGGCCTGGGCCGCGGCGCCACCGGACTGCACAAGCAGTCCGGTGGCGATCGCCAGGGCCAGGCCGATCACCTTGCCCCGCATTAGAAGTCCGCCTTGAGGGTCAGGAAGAAGTAGCGGCCCACGCCATCCATGTACGCCGCACCGTTGGTAGCGCTGGTGTTGTCAGCGGTCAGGTGCGGGCTGGTGGCATACGAGCGCAGCACCGGATGCTTGACCTTGCTGTCGGTGAGGTTCTTCACCCCCAGCGACACCGAGTAGTTGCTGTTGGCGAACCAGGTGACGTTGAGATCGTGCTGCCAGTATTCCGGCACATACGGCATCTCGCGGGTCTCCAGCGACTGGTCATTCACCGCGTACAGGCTCTTGCTGATGTAGCGGGTGTTGAGACCGAAGCTGAAGTCACCCACGTCGTACTTGTTGAGCAGGGTGAACTTGAAGTCCGGGTACTGGTACTGGCCTGCACGGTCTGTGCCCGCACTGCCACGCTGGGCGATGATCCGACGCTCCAGGTTGCGGGTGCCGCTGAAGCCCACGCGCCAGCGGCCCGGACCCAGGTCGAAGCGGTAGTTCAGGCCGAAGTCGATACCGCGGGTGCGGCGGCCCGCCAGATTGGCGTACTGGGCCTGCACGTAATCCACCTCGCCCGCCAGATGGCCGGGGCCGTCGGTTTCATGCCGGTGCACGAACTGGCAGTAGCCCATGTCCGGGC
>DXCY01000241.1 GCA_019115725.1 Candidatus Luteimonas excrementigallinarum | reverse complement strand
GACATGGAGCCCGACGATGAAGCAATACCTGCCGATCTGGACCCATGAATGGCTGGGCGTGGCGCTGCCCATCCTGCAGATCGTGCTGGTCATCGTGGTTGCCTGGGGACTGCGCAAGGCCGCCCACCGGGTGCTCAACCAGCTGTCGGATCGCTGGGAGCTGCCGCCGGAAGTGAAGCTGGGCGGGCGCCGGCTGAGCACCTTCCTGATCTATTTCGCCGCGCTGCTGATCATCCTCGAGCGCCTGGGGGTCTCCGGCACCGTGCTGTGGACGGCGTTCACCGGCTTTGCCGCGGTGGCCGCGGTGGCCTTCTTCGCCGCCTGGAGCGTGCTGTCCAACATCTTCTGCGCGGTGCTGCTGCTGATCACCCGGCCGTTCCGCCTGTACGACCACATCGAGCTGCTGGATGGCAGCGACGGCCGCGGCCTGGGCGGCCAGGTGGTGGACATGAACCTGATCTCCGTGACCCTGCGCGAAACCCACGAGGACGGGCACGAAGCACACCTGCGGGTGCCCAACAGCCTGTTTTTCCAGCGCATCACCCGGCGCTGGCGCGAGGCTCCACCGCCACGCCCGCTCCCCGATCCCGACGCCCCGCGCAAGCGATCGCGCCAGCAGCAGGCCGGGGGCGGTGGTGCCAGCCTGTTCTGATTGGTCTGCTCTGATTGGCCGGCCCTGATCTGGCTGCCCGGGGAGCCGTAGAATCGGCGCCATGAATACACCCCAGGATTCCAGCCTCGGCCGCGAGGTCGCCTACCCGACCCGCTATGACCCGGGCCTGCTGTTCCCGATCCCCCGCGCCCAGGGCCGGGCCGGGCTGCGCCTTGCGGACGCCGCCCTGCCGTTCACCGGCCATGACCGCTGGCACGCCTACGAGCTGGCCTGGCTGGACGGGCAGGGCAAGCCGGTGGTGGACACCGCCACCTTCCTGGTGCCGGCCGATTCACCGCAGCTGATCGAATCCAAATCGCTCAAGCTCTATCTCAACTCGCTCAACGCCAGCCGCTTCGACAGCCCGCAGGCCCTGCGCGCGCGCCTGGTGGAAGACCTGTCGCGGACCGCACAGGCCCCGGTGGAAGTCACCTTCGGCCTGCCGCCGGTGATCGCCGAAGACACCGCCGAGTCCATCGACGACCAGCCGCTGGAAATCAACAGTTACGGCCCGCCCGATGCCGGCCTGCTGCGCGCCGACCCCGCAGCACAGGCCAGCGAGACCCTGCGCTCGGACCTGCTCAAATCCAACTGCCCGGTCACCGGCCAGCCGGACTGGGCCAGCGTGCGCATCCGCTACCGGGGTCCGCGGCTCGACCGCACCTCCCTGCTGCGCTACCTGGTGTCGTTCCGCGACCACTCCGGATTCCACGAGCAGTGCGTGGAACGCATCTTCACCGACCTGCTGGCCTGCCTGCAGCCGCAGGCGCTGTCGGTGGAGGCGCGCTACACCCGCCGCGGCGGGCTGGATATCAACCCGTGGCGGGCCCTGCCCGGGGAAGCGCCGCCGTCGCCGGCCCGCGATCCACGCCAATAGCCCCGCCGGGCATCCGCATGCCGGCTTAACGGCCGCCGTGGGATGCTTCGGGTTCGCCGCCCCGCCGCTGGAGGACACTCCGCATGACACACCGCATGAAATGCTCCCCCCTGACCCTCGCCTTCCTGCTTGCCGCCGGCTCCGTTCTTGTCGCCTGCGGTCAGGACACGGCCGTGGACAGCACCGCCACCCCCGCCATCGACGCGCTGGAAACCCCGCCGGCCATGGCCGAACCCGAAGCGCCCGAGGCCACCGTGCGCGTGACCGCGGTGGCGCTGGGCACCGAGGTGGCCGATGACCGTTCCATCGTCACTCCCCAGGATGCCTTCGCGTCCAGCGACGACACCATCCATGTGTCCATCAGCACCAGCAACGATGCCGACGGCGAAACCCTGGGCACGCTGGGCGTGCGTTGGACCTTCGACGACGGCGAAGGCAACCAGCTCGTGGACGAGCGCGCGGAGCGCTTCGCCTTCAACGGCGAGGACACCACCAGCTTCCACATCACCAACGCTGCGGGCTGGCCGATGGGCACCTACACCGTGGAAGTAAGCGTGGACGGCGAGGTGGCCGAGACCCGCCGCTTCACCATCCAGTAGCGTCTGGCAGCAGCCCTGGCGTCATCACAGCTGCCGTCACCACAGTGTTTCACCGGTCGCGCCAAAGGGCGCGCGCCGTGAACAGTAAACTGGCCGGCGCTGTCCGCTGGCGGGCAACACAACTGCTGGAACGGACGCTGCTTCCTTCCAGCCCATCACGCGATTGCATGGCGGGGCCTGTCCATACCGGCGCCCCATTCCCCTGCACGCGATCATCAGATCGGCCATGGCACCCTCTGGCCGATCCAGCCCCTGTGATTTGAGGAGAACTGGCATGGCCTACACCACCTCCGTACGGAGTGTGCATCCGATCCATCCCATCCATGCGGTCTTCGTTGCCGGCATCCTGCCGCTGTTCGCCGGCGCCGCGCTGAGTGACTTCGCCTACTTCCGCACCTTCGAGATCCAGTGGCAGAACTTCGCCTCGTGGCTGATCGTCGGCGGCCTGGTATGGACGGGCGCCGCCCTGGTCTTCGCGCTGTTCGGCCTGGCACCGTCGCGCCGCACCCGCGGCCGGGTGCTGTATCTGCTGGCACTGCTGGCCACCTTCATCGTGGGGTTTTTCAACGCCCTGCAGCACGCCCGTGACGCCTGGGCCAGCATGCCCGCCGCCCTGGTGCTGTCGGTGATCACGGCCCTGCTCAGCTGCGTGGCGATCGCGCTTGCGTTCTGTGGCCCACGGATTGGAGAAGTGAAATGAACCGCCTTGCCCTGCTTGCCGCCACCAGCGCAGCGGCCGTCCTGATCGCCGCCTGCAACCCGGCCCCGAAGCCGGAGCTGGAATACGGCACCAATCCCGACCTGCCCCAGCCCAAGCGCGGCCTGCTGCCGCAGATGGTCATTGCCAGCCCGGACGAATGGGGCGACCAGCTGCCGGTCGTGCCGGAAGGCTTTGAAGTACGCGCCATCGCCCGTGACCTGGGCATTCCGCGCCAGACCCTGGTGCTGCCCAACGGCGACATCCTGGTGGCCGAAGGCCGCGGCGGCAACGCGCCGGCACTCAAGCCCAAGGATGTGATTGCCGGGCCGATCAAGGCCGCCGGCACCACCTCGGTCAAGAGCGGCAACCGCCTGACCCTGCTGCGCGACGGCGACGGCGACGGCGAGTACGAGCTGCAGACGGTGTTCGCCGACAACCTCAACGCGCCCTACGGCCTGGCCCTGATCGACAACAACCTGTACGTGGCCAACCAGGATGCGGTGGTGCGCTTTGATTACCAGCCGGGCATGACCCAGGCCAGCGGCGCACCGGAAGAGCTCACCAAGCTGCCGTCGGAGATCAACCACCACTGGACCAAGGCCATGACCGCCAGCGCGGACGGCCGCTTCCTGTACGTGGGCATCGGCTCGAACAGCAACATCACCGAGCGCGGCATGCTGGCCGAACAGGACCGTGCGCTGGTGTGGGAGATCCATGCCGAAACCGGCATGCATCGCCCCTACGCGACCGGCCTGCGCAACCCGACCGCGCTGGCCATCCAGCCCGATACCGGCGCGCTGTGGGCGGTGGTGAACGAGCGTGACGAGATCGGCCCCGACCTGGTGCCCGACTACCTCACCTCGGTACAGGACGGCGGCTTCTACGGCTGGCCGTGGGCCTACTGGGGCAACCACGTGGATGATCGCGTGCGCCCGGAGAACCCGGAAAAGGTCGCCGCCTCGATCACCCCGGACTACAGCCTGGGGGCCCACGTGGCCTCGCTGGGCGTGGACTTCTCCAGCCCGGTCATGGGTGCGGAGTTTGCCGATGGCGCCTTCGTGGGCATGCACGGCAGCTGGAACCGCTCCGAGCCGGTCGGCTACAAGGTGGTGTTCGTGCCCTTCAGCAATGGCCAGCCGGCCGGCGATCCGATCGACTTCGCCACCGGCTTCCGTGACGACGACGGCACCACCGGCGGCCGCCCGGTGGGCGTCACCGTGGACCCGCGTGGCGCGGTGATCATTGCCGATGACCTGGCCAACATCATCTGGCGGGTGTCGCGCATCGGCGGCCCGGCGCAGCTGCCGGAGGCCGAGGCGGCCCTTGCGGACGCGAACGACGCGGAGGCCATCGAGGCCGATGCTGCCGAAGCACCTGCCAACGGCGACGCGGCGGAAGACGCACAGCCGGAAGACGCCGGGGCGGAAGAGACCACCGACTGACGTCACCCCCGGACAAACGGCTGCAATACGCCGTTGCCAGAATGGGCTCCCGTGGCCCCGCGACGCCGTTGCGGGGCCACGCTTGTATTGGCGGGTCGGCCGCCGGTTGGAGATGCCATGTTCAAGACCATCGCGCGGCTGGGGAAACTGCTGGCGGAAAATTTCCTGCTGTTGGTGCCGCTGATCCTGGCCTGCTTTCCCATCGCCGCGTACCTGGAATACGGGCCCGGCCGTGACTTCACCCTGGCGGCAGCCATCACCACCCCGCAGCCCGGCGATACCCGCCAGGTGTGGATCGACGTGCACAACCCCCGCACCGTGGTGTTCTGATCCTGCCCCGCTCCGCTGGGGACCCTTACTCCGCGCCGGCCACCTTCACGCGCAGCGTCCGCCTGGCCAGCAGGGCCAGCGTTGCCGCCAGCGCAAAACAGCCCAGTGACAGGTACACCACGCCCTTCATCCCGCCCTCCGGCAGGCGCACCAGCAGCACGCCCCCGGCCCAGGTGGCGAGCATGATCGACAGGTTGAACATGCACGACTGCAGCGAGGTGGCCACGTCCTTGCCGCTGTGCACCTGGCGCACGATCGCCGCCTGGAAGGCGCTGCCCAGCGGCCCGTATGACAGCCCCCACAGGAAGAACGCCAGGTGGGCCACCCCGGTGGTCCGGGCGAACGCCAGCAGCAGCACCATGGAGACCCCGCCCAGCACCAGCATGGTGATGATCAGCGTGCGCAGGTGGGCATCGATCCAGCGCGCGGACAGCACCACGGCGATCACCGAGCCGGCACCGAAGATCAGCAGCGCCGCGGCCACGCCCCCGGCCAGGTCCACGGTCTTCACCAGCAGGGTGATGTAGGTGTACACGCCGTAATGCGCGGCCACCGCCAGCAGGGTCAGCAGCAGCACGATCAGGATGGCGGGATTGCCCAGCAGGGTCAGCGGCGAGTTCCCGCGGCTGAGCCGCTCGCCGCCCACCGCCGGCAGGTACCGGTGGCTCAGCGTGGCAATCAGCGCCGCCACCAGGCCCAGCACCACGAACTCCGTGCGCCAGCCCAGCGTGGCGCCCAGCAGGGTCATCGCCGGCAGGCCCAGACTGATGCCCAGGGTGGTGCCGGCCATGATCACCGTGATCGCCCGGCCGTGCTGCTCCGGCGGCACCAGCCGCGTGCCGTAGGCGGCGATCATCGGCCACATCACCCCGGCGCAGATACCGCCGGCCACCCGCGCCGCCAGGATCACCGGGTACGAAGACGACAGCCCCACCACCACGTTCGACACCGCAAACCCGGCCAGCAGGGCCAGCAGCAGGTGCTTGCGGTTCACTGCCAGGGTGGCGCTGATCAGCGGGATGGTGAACACCGCCGAGGCCAGCGCATACACCCCCACCAGCATGCCGATGCGCGATTCCGACACGCCCAGCCCTTCGGTCATCTGCGGCAGGATCCCCGAAGGCACCAGCTCCGACAGAATGCCAACGAAGGTCACGCTGGACATCAGGCCAAGTACGAACCACAGCGGCGCCTGCAGCCTGGGCGCCCCCGCTGCGGGAGGCATCGATGGATCAGGCACGTTGCAGCGCCACAAGAGCCGCGCGGGTCGCCTCGGCGACCACGGCATCCAGCGCTTCGGGGCTGGCCTCCGCGCCGGTGTAGTACACCGCGATCAACACCGGTGCCCCGGAAGGCGGATAAGCCACGCCGATATTGTTGTAGCTGTTGCGCGCACCCGTACCGGTCTTGTGCGCCACGCGCCAACCCGCCGGGACGCCGGCCTTGATCCGGCCCGGTCCCGTGGGCGTTTCCAGCAGCCAGGTGTGCAGCTTGGCCAGCAGTTCCGGTGCCAGCATCCCACGCAGCAGCACCAGGTCGAGGTTGGCCACCGCCTGGGCTGGGGTGGTGGTATCGCGCGGGTCGCCGGGCAGCGCACTGTTGAGCTGGGTCTCGTAGCGATCGACGCGGGTCACCGCATCGCCGATGCCGCGGTACCAGGCCTGGAACGTCTCCAGCCCGCCAAGCTCGCGCAGCAGGATGTTCGCCGCCGGGTTGTCGCTGATTTCCACGGTGGCCTTGCACAGCGCTTCCACCGTCAGGCTGCTTCCCACCGCCGGGCCGGTGACCGGCGCGTGCGGCACCCTATCGCCCTCGCGGATGGGGATGGCACGGTCCAGCCGCTCCGCGCCCTGCTGCACGCGGTCCAACACGCAGGCGGCCAGGAACAGCTTGAAGGTGGATGCGTAGGCAAAGCGCTCATCCGCGCGCCAGCCCACCCGGCCGGGCCCCATTGCGCACACGCCCAAGCGGCCGCCGTGACGGGCTTCCAGCCACGCAAGGTCCAGCAGCGCCGGCTCCGGCATGGATGAACGGGCGGAAGCCGCCGGCAGCGTCATGCAGGCGCCGGCGGATGCAAGAAAAGTCCTGCGATCCATCAACACCGGTTCCAGGCAAACAGAAGAGGATTACGCATCAGCGGGGGAAGGACGACAGCCGGATATGCATGGGCGGATATTCTCGCCCGGATGGCCGCACGCCGCGACCGGCGCCTGCCCTCTGTTCCGTCATGGAAAAGCAGATGTGTCTCGGGGACGCAAACCTGGTGCTAAAGTCCGCTCGGAATTCGGCTAAGGAGCGGCCAATGGCAAGGAACTGGATCGTCGTCGGAAATCCGACCAGCAGTGGCGGGGCCGTCATCACCGGCTCGGCTTCACTGAGATCGATGGCATACCCGTCCCGCGGGTGACCGACCAGGCAACCTGCCCACGCCACAAGGGCGCCTACCCGATCGTCGATAGTGACCCGACGATGATCGTCCACGGGCAGCCGGTAGCCTTGCATGGCAGCGCGCTCGCCTGCGGCTGCAAGGTTCTGTCAGCGCGACAGATGCGGGTATTCATCGATTCCGGCGGCAACCCCAGCGGCGCCACCCCGCCGGGAATTACGGACGCGGCTGCGCGGGCACCGGCGCGCCATCCGGCGTGCGGCTCCCGCGTTTCGGCCGGTAGCGCCACGCTGCCAGCGCCCCATAGAGCAGCGTCAGCGCCAGCAGGTTGCACAGCTCCGGCGACGCCTCGGCCACGCTCGCGCCCATCTGGTTGAGCTTGACCATGGCATTGATTCCGGGCGTCGAGGGCACCAGCCTGGCCAGCCATGCCAGCGGTTGCGGCATCGCCACCGCCGGCCACGACAGCCCGGAGAGGAAGAACAGCGGCAGCGATGTGACTGTCAGCAGCTGGAAAGGGCGCTCACGGGTGCGGAAAAAACTGCCAATGAAGAGCGCAAATGCCACCACCGCGGCTATGTACAGGCCGGCACCCAGCAGGATGCCCGGCGGATTTCCACCGCGCGGATAGTCCTGCATCCACATCACGAATCCGTTGTAGTACAGCGTGCTGCACATGCCGATCAGCGCGAACGCTGCAGCGATACCCAGCAGGCCCGGGCGCGAGAACGCCAGCCGGCCCATGCGCTCACGACGGGTTCCGGCCAGCACCAGCATGCCGATCAGCAGCGTCTGCTGCACGATCAGCTGCGCCACGCCGGGCACGATGGCGCTGCCATATCCCTCGCGGATGTTGAACAGCGGCCGGGTCACCAGCTGCACCGGCGGCGCAGCCGGTACGCCGGCAAAACGGGCCTGCGCCATGGCGGCATCGCGCCCGAAGGCGGCGGCGGCATCGCCCAGCCCCTCCAGCACGGCGGCGCCGCGACCGAGCAGGGCACCGCTGCCGAACAGCGCCAACCGGCCCTGGCCTCCGCGCAGGATCTCGCGGTGCAAGCCTTCCTCTATCACCAGGATGCCTTCGGCCTCGCCGCGGGCAACACGGCGCTGCGCCTCCTTCATGGACAGCGCGTCACCGGCGATGCGTACCGCCCGCACCGCACTCACCTTGCGCACCAGCGCACGGCTCATGGGACTGCGGTCCTGGTCCACCACCAGCACCGGGTACTGCGAGGCCACCTGATGCCGATAGGCGACCGGATAGAAAAATGAATACAGCACGACCGCGCCGACCAGGGTCACCACGGCGTAACGGTCGGAGAACACCGCGCGGAGGGTTTCCGTGAACCCTGCAGCCACCCGGTTCATCGCTGCCCCCAGGCTGCGGGGTCGCGGGCGCCGCGTCCGTACAGGACCAGGCCGATGCCGCCGGCTACCAGCATGAACAGCAGCAACCCTCCCACAGTCGGCAGCGATGCCGTCCAGTCCGCACCCAGCTCCAGCTGTTGCACCTGCAGCTTGAGGTAGGGGGTGAGCGGCAGCAGGCGGCTCCAGGCCTGGGCGAACAGCGGGGCGCCCTGCATCGGGAAGGTCGCGCCCGAAAACGCCAGTGCCGTGCCCGCATACAGCCCGGTCACCGACAGTGCCACGCCCAGGTTGCGGGTGGCCCCAACCAGCAGCAGCGCGATTCCGGCGCTGGCCAGATACAGCCCTGCCTGCGCGGCCAACAGCAGCGCTGCGCTGCCGGCCACTCCGCCCCTGATCGCCGCCAGCCACACCAGCGAACCCGTGCCATGGACGGTGAACAGCAGCAGGTACGGTGCCAGCTTGCCGGCGACAGCAGGCAGCAGGCGATCGCCGCACGACTGCAACCATTCGCCGGCAGTGCCATCGCGCAGCTCGCGCCCCAGCGCACCCACCATCGCCAGGCAGGCCGCCAGGTACAGCAGCGCCGGGAACAGCAGGCCCAGCAGGAACTGCTCGTAGCTGCGCGCCGCATTGGCCAGCACCGTGGCCTGCACCCGCAGGAGCGGCGCGCGCATCGCGTCCGGACCGCGGATCCGGGCCACGTCGGCGCGCACAAAGCGCCCGCCGGCAGCCTGCACCGCATCGCCAATCCCGCGTTCGGCCGCCTGTCCTGCGGTCTGGTGGCTGGCGTTGTAGTAGGCGAACACCACCGCGCTGCCGCCTCGCAGGATCTCGCGCCCGGAACCCTCCGGCACGTGCACCACCGCGTAGACCTCCGCCGCGCGAACCGCAGCCCAGGCCTGCTGCATGTCCGCCGGCCGGGCGGCCACCTGCAGGCCCGGCGCGGCATCAATCATGCGCACCAGTTCCCGGCTCATGGCACTGTTGTCGTGGTCGACCACGGCCACCGGCAGCGCACGCGGCACTCCCGCGCCAAACATCCATGCGAACAGGGCCAGTGCCAGCAACGGAATCCATGTCGCCATCGCCAGGTCCCAAGGGTCGGCGCGCAATCGCATGCACTCGCGGACCGCCGAACGGACGAAGGCCTGGCGCGCGGTCGCAGGCGTCAGCGCTGCGGCCATGCAAACAGCACGCTCATGCCCGGCCGGAAGCCCTCCACGTCCTCCACCGGGCGCGCGCGCACCTCGAAACTCCTGACGTCGTAGCCGGCCGACTGGCGTGTGGCGCGCCAGGTCGCGAAGTCGCCGGCCGGGCTGATGTAATAGACCTCGAACTCCACGCCTTCCAGCGCCAGCGCCGGGATCGCCCCGCGCAGCCTGTGGCCGGTCTGGAGCCCGGCGAACTGGTCTTCGCGCAGGTGGAACGACACCCACATGCGGTCCAGATCAACCAGGGTGTAGATCGGGTAGCCGGCCGGCACCAGTTCGCCCACCTCCGCCATCCGCTTGGACACCTCACCGGCGGCCGGTGCATGTCCACGCACTTCATCCTCCGCCGCCTGCACCTCGGCCAGGGCCCCTTCGGCCTGCCGCACCTGCGCCTGGGCCGCGCTCCTGTCCTGCTCGCGGGCGCCGGCCAGGGCCTGGTCGTACAGCGCCCGCGCCGCCCGTGCCTGCTGTTCGGCGTCCACCGACTTCACCCGTGCTTCGTCGCGCTGCTGGCGGGTCACCACTCCCTCCGCGTGCAGCCGATCCAGGCGCTGGAAGGTCGAGCGCGCCAGCTCGCTGCCGGCCTGTGCGCGCCGCCAGTTGGCCTCCGCGGCGAGGATGTCCTCTGTCCGCGCCCCCTCCTCGGCCTTGTCCGCCTGCGCCCGCGCCGCCACCAGCGCGGCGTTGGCCTGGCGCTGTTTCGCGGCAACTTCGGGGCTGTCCAGTTCAAACAGCAGCTGCCCCGCCTCGACCCGCTCGCCCTCGGCCACCAGCAGGGCCGCGACCCGTGCGGTGACCTTGGCCGCGACGTTGATGCTGTCGGCATCGGCCATGCCCTGGACCAGCCCGGCCGGGCTGCGGAACGCCAGCCACGAACCGCCTGCAAGGATCACGGCAACCGCGGCCACCGCAAACAGGCGCAGCCGGCTGCGGTCCGACGGCGCCGGTTCGGCGGTGGGCGGCGGCGCGGCGGGTGGGATGGCATCGTTCATGGCAGCACCTTGTGATCCGCCCTGCGGATGTGATCGGCGAAGCGCGCGGACTGGCCACTCAACTCCAACAGCCGCGCCAACGCGACGTCGTATTCAAAGGCGGCGCGGGCACGCTCGACCAGCGCGCCACCCAGCCCGAGCCGGGCATCAATCACGTCCAGCGAGGTCGACTGCCCCTCGCGGAACGACAGTTCCTGCAGGCGCAGGTTCTCGCGGGCGTGGCCGATGCTGCTGTCCTGCAGCAGGTACTGCTGGCGGGCGGTCTCCAAGGCGTTCCAGGCCTGGGCCACGCCAATAGCCACCCGGTTCTGCGCCTCACGCAGCGCCGCCTGCGCCTGGTCCTGCTGGGCGCGCGCAGCGCTGATCCGGCGTGGCCGGTCGCGGCCGGAAAGAAAGGTGTACTTCACGCCAACGCCGAAGGCCCAGTCCGGATCGGTCAGAAGCGCATCCTCACGATGCAGGTCGTACTGCCCGAACAGGAACACCTGCGGCTTCAATGCCGCCTGCTGCGCCCGTACTCCCTCACCGGCCTGGGCATCAAGTGCACGCAATTGAGCAAGCTGCGGATGGTTGTCGAGCGCGGCGCGGGTGAACTCCTCCAGGGTCCCCACCGGCGCACTGTCCACGAACAGGGGCGTGGCCGGCACCAGTGGCCCGCCGCTGCGCAACATCAGCGCCAGTCCCGCTGACGCCGCATCGCGCTCGTTGACCGCCTTGCGGTATTCGCGCTCGCTGCCATCGCGTGCAACCGTCGCCTGCATGCGCTGCGCACGGGTGGCGAATCCTTCGCGCTCCAGCAGGGCGGTGTGCGCCAGGTGCCGTTCCATTCCGTCGCGGATCTCGCGCCGCACCGCGACCGCCTGCTCGGCCAGACGCAGGCCGAAGTACGCTTCCACCAGCTCCGAAACCAGCCGCTGCGCCTGCTGCGCCCGCTCCGCATCGGCTTCGCGCACGGCCGCGGCAGCTGCACCCCGCGCCGCCGGGATCTGCCCACCCGTGTACAGCGGCAGCACCGCGGTCACCATCGGCCGCATGCGCCAATCGCGCTGCCGGAAACGCAGCGGGCTGTCGATGCCGAACGCTTCGGCCACCGGCGCCAGCGAACCGGGCGGCAGCTCCAGCGTCTTCTGGAACTCCATGTAACGCGCTTCCAGCGAGAGCTCGGGCAGGCGCATGCGCCGGGACGCGTCGGCGAGGTCCTGCTTGCCGCGCAGGTTGGCATCGGCCGCCGCCAGCGCGTCGGACACCTGTTCCAGGCGCGCATGCGCCTGCTCGAACGTCAACTCCACGGGCGCCGGCATTTCCTGCGCGTGCCCTGTCGCCGTGGCCAGAAGCAGCATCGGTCCGAGCATGAACCTGCGCATCTGCCTGCGTGCTCCTTGCCTGTCTGCCATGGCCAGATCCTAGCCCAGCCGGGCCGTACCCGGGCAGCCCGGGCACACAGGAGGGCCGCCCGCCATCCGTCTCTGCCAGGTCAGGCGCCGCCCATCCCGCCCCGGAAGATGAAGAACACCGCGCCCAGGATGCACAGGCCGGCCCAGAGGTAATCCAGCTTCAGCGGCTCCTTCATGTAGAAGAACGCGAACGGCACGAACACCGTCAGGGTGATCACCTCCTGCAGGATCTTCAGCTGGCCCAGCGACAGCACGGTGTAGCCGATGCGGTTGGCCGGCACCTGGAACAGGTACTCCAGCAGCGCCACCGCCCAGCTGGCCAGGGCGGCCACGATCCACGGCTTGGCGCTCAGCTCCTTCAGGTGCGCATACCAGGCGAAGGTCATGAAGATATTGCTCATCAGCAACATGAGGATGGTGAGGCCGACTTCGCGCATGTAGGCACCGGGGATCAGAGGAGGGGGCGGAGGGAACGCCGGGATATTCCAGCACGAAAGGCGCCCTGCCCGGCCGCTGGCGGCATCCCGTGACGGCGAAACGGCGGTGGAAGGCTGTGTTTCTTTGCCCGCCCCGGCCCAAACCGCGACAATAGCGGGGCCAAGCGCCGTCCCGTCCGGGGCGGCCGCGCGCGCCGGACGGCCCCGCCCGCGGCGCGCCCCTCCGCCCGTTTCGAGGATTGCCAGCGCCATGCCCAATACCCCCAAGATCATCTACACCCTGACCGACGAAGCGCCGTACCTGGCAACGCAGTCGCTGCTTCCGATCGTGCAGGCCTTCACCAAGACCGCGGGCATCGCCGTGGAGACGCGCGACATCTCGCTGTCGGGGCGCATCCTGGCCCAGTTCCCCGACCGGCTGACGCCGGAGCAGCAGGTAGGCGACCACCTGACCGAGCTGGGCGAGCTGGCCAAGACGCCGGAAGCCAACATCATCAAGCTGCCCAACATCAGCGCCTCCGAACCGCAGCTGCGCGCAGCCATCCGCGAGCTGCAGGACAAGGGCTATGACGTGCCGGATTTCCCCTCCGAGCCGAAGGACGACGCCGAGCGCGAGATCCGCGCCCGCTACGGCAAGGTGATGGGCAGCGCCGTGAACCCGGTGCTGCGCGAGGGCAACTCCGACCGCCGCGCGCCGAAATCGGTGAAGGACTACGCCCGCAAGCACCCGCACCGCATGGGCAAGTGGAGCGCGGACTCCAAGGCCCACGTGGCCCACATGAACGATGGCGACTTCTACGGCAGCGAGCGCTCGGCCACCATGGGCAAGGCGGGCGAGCTGAAGATCGAGTTCGTCGGCGCCGACGGCAGCACCCGCGCACTGCGCGACCCGGTGAAGGTGCAGGAAGGCGAGATCGTTGATGCCGCGCGCATGTCACGCAAGGCACTGGCCGCGTTCATGGCCGAGCAGATCGAGGACGCCAAGGCCCAGGGCGTGCTGTTCTCGCTGCACCTGAAGGCGACCATGATGAAGGTCTCCGACCCGATCATGTTCGGCGTGGCGGTGCAGGAGTTCTACCGCCCGGTGCTGGAAAAGCACGCCGACGCGCTGAAGCAGGCCGGCTTTGATGCCAACAACGGCATCGGTGACCTGTACGCGCGCCTGGAGCAGATTCCGGCCGACACCCGGAACGCGATCAAGACCGATATCGAAGCCCTGTACGCCGAGCGCCCAGGCGTGGCGATGGTGAACTCCGACAAGGGCATCACCAACCTGCACGTGCCCAGCGACGTGATCGTGGACGCCTCGATGCCGGCGATGATCCGTGACTCCGGCCAGATGTGGAATGCCGCTGGCGAACTGCAGGCCGCCAAGGCCGTGATTCCCGATCGCAGCTACGCCGGCGTGTACCAGGCCACGATCGAGGACTGCAAGGCCAACGGCGCGCTGGATCCGGCCACCATGGGCAGCGTGCCCAACGTGGGCCTGATGGCGCAGAAGGCCGAGGAATACGGCAGCCACGACAAGACCTTCCAGGCCCCGGGCGAAGGCACCATCCGGGTCACCGACCAGGACGGCAACCTGGTGTTCGAGCACGCGGTGCAAGCCGGCGACATCTGGCGCATGTGCCAGGCCAAGGACGCACCGATCCGCGACTGGGTGCGCCTGGCGGTGGAGCGTGCGCGCCTGAGCGAAACCCCGGCCGTGTTCTGGCTGGATCCGCAGCGCGCGCACGATGCCCAGCTGATCGCCAAGGTCGAGCGCTACCTCAAGGACCACGACCTGGCCGGCCTGGATATCCAGGTGCTGGCGCCGGTGGAGGCCACGAAGCTGTCGCTGGCGCGTATGCGCAAGGGCGAGGACACCATCTCGGTCACCGGCAACGTGCTGCGTGACT